>DYRC01000022.1 GCA_020718925.1 Desulfonema limicola | reverse complement strand
GGAACTATAAAATTATACCAAAAGTGTAACTGTTATTTATTTTTAACTCCTTAGCGGATATATTCTCTGTTTTCATCGGCGTTGCTCCCTGTTTTTTAATTGAGTATTCAATTTTCATGCCATATTATGAATACAGGGAATTATTTTTTTTGGAATCAGGCAGGTTTTTCATTCGGAATATCCCATTTTTTCATATATTTCCATATCGCAGCCCTGCTCAGGCATATATGTCTTGCGACTGCCGCTTTGTTCCAATCATACTTGAAAAGTAAGTCCAGAAGTATTTCTTTTGATAACAAAGATTTGTCGGATTTTTTCTCCGGCAGCAGAGGACAGAATTTTTCCGGCTCCGTAAGAAAATCAAATTGACGAATTTCAACCGGCAGGTCAAACAGATTGATTTTATCACTGTTGCATAAAACAAACGCATGTTCTACGGCATTTTCAAGCTCGCGGACATTTAAAGTATGGGAATATCTTCCCTGCGTTTTCAAAAAGGCGGCAGATACACTGGGAAAACCTTCAGACGATAATATAAATCTTCCCGAAAAATCCCTTTTCTGACCAAACCGTACAAATCTCTATTCGTCGCGGTAATGATGCGGATATTCATTTTTCTTTTTTTGGATTCACCCACTCTTTCGATTTCACGTTCCTGAATCACTCTGAGCAGTTTAACCTGAATCAAAGGACTTATTTCTCCGATTTCATCCAAAAATATGCTGCCGCCGTCAGATTCTTCAAAACGACCTGCACGATCACGCACTGCACCTGTAAATGACCCTTTGACATGTCCGAATAATTCGCTTTCCAGCAGAGATTCCGGAAGCGCGCTGCAGTTGACGGTTATCAGAGGTTTGTTTTTGCGCTCACTGTTAAAATGAATGGCTCCGGCAACAAGTTCCTTGCCCGTGCCGCTTTCTCCCTGAATCAATACTTTGGGAGATTGATGGAATGAAGGGCATCCGACAGCAAACTTTATGAGCTGAATGTTAATATTCAGGCATCAGCCACCCGGTTTTCATAAACACAAAAACAGCGCCTGCCATCAGAAACATCATCATAAAGACCAGATGCGAAATATCAATAAACATGGTGAAATTCGGAGAAAACACAATATCCGGCAGATTTTTCAGAACACGGAATATGCCGGTAATCGTGATGGCAGCCAGCAGAATGATTCGGACATAAGCGGAGCGGGTCAGCCTGAAGGCATGTCTTCCCACAAAAAAATAACCTGCCGCGCAGTATGCAAACATGACAAACAGCAGAATCGCACCGATATAATGGATATAATGCGTCAGATAATATTCAGCCAGCCAGCCCAGCCCCGGAATATCTGCAATATAATATCTTTTGAAAATCGGCATCTGCCCGAAGCCGGTGAGACACATCATAAAAATAATGAAGGCATAGACACGGCGGATATATTTGTATTCAGGATAAAGGTTCTGATTCATTGCTCTGTTTATCCTCCTTTGTCTGCAACGATGCGCCGATAGTCTTGGCGGCTTTGTAAAACCTTCCCGCGCCTGCTGCTAACCCGGCAAAAGGCGCAATAATCATCGCTTTGGCAAGATTATCCGCATGAGCCATCGAATCTTTCACCTTGTTGAAATGAGGACGACCGGGTCCTTTTTCAACAGCTTTGTTCAGGGTATCAAAAGGAACCGGAGAGACATAAATCGTGTTTGTACCGCCGTTTTCCGTTTCGCCGTAAATATACCCCCCGATCTCTTTGGCAATCGCATGAGCCTGTCTGATAATTTCTTCTCTGGGTCCGATAGTTTGGACATTTTCAGGACAATTTTCAATACATGCGGGAAGTTCTCCTTTCTCAAGCCGGTTGTAACAGCGGTCGCATTTGTACATCACGCCGTTGCCTGCCAGAGAAGGGAGAATGTCCAGATAAAGCCCCACGCCGGTCTGCTGTTCCGGGATGCTCCAGGGACAAACCGTCTTGCATTTCTGTCCGCCCAGACAGATTTCCGAATGAATGAGCGTGATGCCGTTCTCCAATTTCCGGGCAGACCCCCAGGGGCATAAGTCCGCACAGGGCGGATTCTGACAGTGCATACACCGCCGGGGAAAGGTCAGGGTCTTTTTTTCGCCGTTCACCGTAACTTCCGCACTCTGAATAAAGACCCAGGTGTAAGGCGTCAGACGATCTTTGACGTCCTTTTTTTCAGACCAATCCGACACTTTCACGCGTGAGGGATACATTTTCGGAAAAGGCTTTTTGGGATTGGGGAATTTCTGAGCATTTGTTTCCTTGCAGGCATCCACACATGCTTCGCATCCCACGCATTTTCGGATGTCAATCAGGGTTGCTAATTCTTTTGCATCAGCCCCCCGCACCGACGCAGGAAGCGCAAGTCCGGAGAGGCTGATGCTTCCTGCTGCGGCGAGTCCTGTCTTTAAAAATGATCTTCTGGACAGTTTCTGCATAGTCTGCTTTCCTTATCTGTCATGCCGCGCTGCTGACAGCTTTCATAATTTCGGGAACAATGTCAGCCCAGCCCAGCGGCATAAAATGAATTCCCTGAACCATCGGCTTGATCTCTCTGATAAGTTTGGCTGTAATTTCAATGGCTTTTTTCTTCCGGTCTTGTTTGGCGACTTTGCCCATTTCTTCGATAATCCAAGCCGGAACAGTGATTCCCGAAACATTTTCATTCATAAACTTTCCCATCTGCGGGGATTTGATGATGACAACGCCGTACTGGATGGGAACACCGAATTTTTCCGTTTTCTTTACCATCTTTTCAAAAACAGCGGAATCATAAACTGCCTGTGTCTGAAAAAACTGCGCTCCGGCTTCGATTTTTTTCTCCATTTTGAGCAGTTGCAGGTCAAGAGGTTCAAAATTAGGGTTCACGACCGCGCCCAAAGCAAGGTTGGTTGACTGAGTGAGCGCGTTTCCCATCATATCATGCCCCTCATTCAGACCTTTTGCGATTTTAAGTAACTGAACGGAATCTATATCAAAAACACTTTTGGCAGTTTTGTGATCTCCCAGACTGGTATAATCTCCGGTCAGGCATAGCACATTGTCAATGCCCAGCGAACACGCGCTTAACAGATCAGACTGCAATGCGATTCTGTTTCTATCCCGGCAGGTCATCTGATAAATCGGCTCGAATCCGCGTTCTTTCAGTTTGACAGACGCGGCAAGAGAACCCAGCCGCATCACCGCGCTCTGATTATCGGTTACATTGACCGCATGAACCACGTTTCGGACAAGTTCGGCTTCCTGAGCGCACTGAGGCAGCTTGCTTCCGGCGGTGCTTCGCAGACAGCCCTTGACAGGACCCACTTCGCCGGTAATCACAAATTCGCCTTTATCGAACAATTCTGTCAGTTTCATTCTACCTTCCTTTCTTTGATATTGAGTCTGCGGGGTTTTGCCATCTTGCTGTAATCTTTGGGTTCCATGAATCGCCGTAATTTGTCGAGTTCGCCGAGTGCCGCCATCCGGTTGTAAATCAGAATCCATGCACAATCGCGCTTGGAATCCACTTCGCATTTGCCGTTTTCCGCGCCGCCGCATGGACCGTTGAGCAGGCTTTTGGCGCATTTTGTAACCGGACAGATTCCGCCGGTTTCATTCAGAATACATTCCCCGCATTCCTGACACTGCTCAATAGCGAGTTCGCCCATGATCAGCGTATCCATGTGTCCGACAGAGTCAAGCCCTACTTTTACCGGAATGGTCAGCCCGTAATTTTCAAGCACCTGACGGGTAATCTGCACTGCTCCGCCGCAGCCCAGCACCAGTAAGGCATCAGCTTCCTTTAATTTGTCCAACTGCGGGTCTAACGAAGTCTTTGTTTTTCCCACATAACAGGTGCGTTCCGGCGACATCGCAAAAAGCACTGATTTGCCGTTTTTTTTCAATTTTTCAGCCATTTCGGCAACCTGATCGCTGCCGCCGGTCATACAGACTTTGGCGCATCCGTCACAACCGATCACAGCAATCTTGTCATAGCCCTTCAGAGCATCTGTTATTTCTTCAAAGGGTTTGGGTGTTGTTCCGATCATCTGTTTTTTCTCCTTCTGATCCGGTTATCATCTCTTTTTTCAAGCTAATCCGAAAAAATGTCTTCCGATCTTCAATACTGACGATCTGATAGTGAAACATATTCATCACCTGAAAAATATCCTGCCGGGTATCTGCATCATCTCCCTGTATTTTCAGTATTTCACCGGGCTTCATTTTTCTGAACGCCCGGTTTACCTGAAGAAATGTAATCGGCGCAATTGCCCCGCGTATATCCAGATGATGAATGTTTTTCACAGTAAAATCTCCGTCTGAATTTTATCAAAGCATAAATTATGCCATACGCCATATTTTCTTATCTGCTTGAATATAAAGCAAATATATTTTTCCATCAGATGAATGTAAATTTATACTTGTAAAGGGTTGACAGTTGACATAAGTAAAGGGTATTTACAGTCCGAAGAGATAAGAAATGTTTGAAAAAGAACTCAGCCGATATTGGCAAACCATTATTGAAACGATGGCAGATGGTCTGATGGTGGTGGATCCGACAGGTATCATCGTGTCGGTGAACAGCGCGATGGAGCATCTTACCGGCTACAGCAGAGCAGAAATTGTAGGAAGATCCTGTTCTATGCTGGGCTGCGATGTGTGTGCAAAAGAGCGAACCGAAGGATTGGATAAGCATTGCGCCCTGTTCAAAAAAAAGAGTATCAGACGGGCAAAATGCACGTTGCGGAAAAAAGACGGCTCTTTGCTTTATGCCATTAAAAACGCTTCGATACTGAAAGACAGCGGCGATAATGTCATCGGCGGCGTGGAAACCCTGACCGACCTGAGCGAAGTGATGAATCGGGAAAAGGTGATTTCAAAATTACGAGAGGAACTGGACAGCAAAGACAGTTTTCACGGGATTATCGGTGCGTCTCCGGTGATGCGTCAGGCATTCGCTCTCATCTCATCCGCAGCTCAGTCTGATGCGCCGATAGTGATTTACGGGGAAAGCGGCACCGGCAAAGAGCTTGTGGCAGAAGCAATTCATCGCATCGGGCAGCGCCGGAACAAACCGTTTATCAAAGTGAACTGCGCCGCGCTCAATGAATCCCTTTTGGAAAGCGAACTGTTCGGACATGTCAAAGGCGCGTTCACCGGCGCGGGGCATACCCGGATCGGACGATTTGAAGCTGCCAATCAGGGCGATATTTTTTTAGATGAAATCGGCGACATTCCGGCGTCTGTTCAGGTAAAACTGCTGCGCGTCTTACAGGAAAAAGAGATTGAACGCGTCGGCGATCACACCCCCATTTCCATCGATGTCCGAATTATTTCGGCAACGCATAAGGATTTGGTGAAACTTGTGGAAAGCGGTCAGTTCCGTGAAGATTTATATTATCGCATCGGGGTTATCCCCATTTATCTTCCGCCGCTGAGGGAACGCCGCGAAGATATTGCTCTGCTGATCAATTCTTTTATCCACCGGCTTAGGCTGAAGACGGAAAAACCGATTTCAGGCATGAGCAGTAACGCTTTTGAGATTCTGAACGCCTACGGATTTCCGGGCAATATCCGCGAGATGATGAATATCATTGAGTATGCGTTTGTCCTTTGTTCCAAAGGGGATATTCTGCCTGAGCATCTTCCGCGTCTGATAACGACAGATACGCATCGCTCATCGAAACAGTCGCGTCAATTGCCATATCCGCAGGATGCTGTCGGGCGGCAGCAGATATTGGACGCGCTGATTGCGACCGGAGGAAATAAAGCCGAATCAGCGCGAATGCTCGGAATCAGCAGGGTTTCCTTATATAAATGGCTCAGAAAATACAATATCAGGATGAATAAATCCATCTCGGACGCGGTATCTGTCTGAAGTTATGACTTTAGCAAAGTTTTGAGATTCCGAAGCAGAGCATCAGCGATATGAAAAACCAGAGAACCACTTTCAGGCTGCCCCATGCCATCGGAAGATTCAAAGAGGACTTAAATTGCGACCCGGAATCTTCCGGCGTCAGAAGATATGCCATGATTTCTAATGTGTTGTACTGCATCTGAGTTTCTCCTTTTTGCGTTGGTGATGCTTTTTTCCCGGCAATAAATTGCCGGTCTATTATGAGCTTGTCCTTACAGGACAAAAAAGTCCCATAGGGACGACATATAATAGCCCGGAAATTCATTTCCGGGTAATGAGGTTTGACATTTACCTGATATTTCCGTATAAAAACAGATACAGATTTTTAAAAAAAACAGCATAACAGATTCGGAGATGACAGATGGATGAGACAAAACAGACCTTTCTTTACAAAGACCTGTCCGGAGAAATCGAAGCAAAGATTCATAACGGAACGTATCATCCGGGAGAGAGGCTTCCTTCGATTCGGGAATTTCATCGGCAGCGCAACCTCAGCATTTCCACGGTGTATCAGGCTTACATCGCTTTGGAAAATACCGGGTTGATCGAAGCGCGTCCGAAATCGGGCTATTATGTCAGCCCTGTGCCGTTAAACCGCCTTCAGACGCCTGCGTTTGAAAAATCATCTTCCCCGCCAAGAAAGGTTGAGCTATCTCTGATTATCAATGCGGTGATTGCCGCTGTCAATGATCCTGAAATGACGCCTTTCGGTTCCTCATCGGTCTCTTCGGAACTCATGCCGGTTAAGCATCTGCTGAGAATTGCAAAGACAATTTCCGTAAAAGACATGAAAACCCTGATCAATTATCCGCTGCCCCAGGGAAATTCGGAACTCAGGCGGCAGATTGCGCTCAGAACTTTCGGAATACCGGATGGGGTTGCCGCAGATGATATTGTGATTACAAATGGTTGTATGGAAGCGGTTACGCTTTGTCTTCAGGCGGTGTTAAAGCCCGGAGACACTCTGGCAATTGAAAAACCGACTCATTTCGGCTTTCTTCAGTATCTCAATGCAATGGGAATACTGGTGGCGGAAATTCCGACAGACCCGCAATACGGCGTTGATGTTGACGAACTGGAAAACGTGCTGAATCGCAGCCCTGTCAAAGCCTGTCTGTTTATGCCGAGCTTTCACAATCCCCTCGGCTCGCTGATGCCTGATGATCGGAAAGAAAAACTGGCAGGGCTGATCCATCGCTATGACATTCCGGTGATTGAAGATGATATTTACGGCGAGATTTTTTACGAAGGACATCAGCGACCGTCATCCTTGAAAGCCTTTGATCGCAAGGACTTGGTGATGACCTGCTCTTCTTTTTCCAAAACGCTTGCCGCCGGATCTCGGATCGGCTGGGTCATTCCGGGAAAACGGTTCAGAGAAAAAATTCTGCGGCTCAAAGCAGCAACCACCGTAGCCACCGCATCTTTGGAACAGTATATTATTGCTCATTTTTTGTCAGAAGGTGCTTATGAGCGGCATCTGAGAAAATTGAGAACCGCAGTTAAGAATCAACTGATTCGCACCGCTCTTGCCGTTCAGAAATATTTTCCCGAACATACCCGGCTCTCCATTCCCAAAGGCGGAGCGTTGTTGTGGGTGCAACTGCCTTCAGGTGCTGACGGGCTTCAATTATACCAGAAAGCGCTGGAGCATAAAATTTCCATTCTTCCCGGCGTGGTCTGTTCGGCAGATGGTCAATTTACGCGCTATATCCGCATGGGCTGTGGGCATCCGTTCACAGAAACCATAGAAAAAGGGATTCAGACCTTGGGGAAGCTGGCGGGAGAAGCTGTTAATTGCCGATCTTAGAGCCGATTTCAAGCTGATTCGGGGTGATGGTGTAAAGCGCATCCAAAAGCGCAATCATATAGCTTCCGGGCGCAGAAGCTTTCTGAGCGGCGACTTCTCCGGCTAAACCGAAAAATGCCAGTGCGGTTGCCGCTGCTCTTGCCGGATCGGAATCAACTGCCAAAAACGCGCCGATAATTGCGGTTGCGGTACATCCTGTGCCGGTAATGTTTGCCATCATGGAATGCCCGTTGGATATGCTGAAAACACGCTCGCCATCGGTAACAAAATCTGTCTGCCCTGTAATGGCAACTGTTGTGTTGAACTGCCTTGCAATCTGCTTTGCCGCATCTGCCGCATCTGTCACCGAACAGCCTGAATCCACGCCCTTTGTTTTGGCGTCTTTATCCATCAGGGATAAAATTTCAGACGCATTTCCGCGTATAACCGAAAGCGTTGTTTCCTGAATGATTTTTTTGCTGCTCTGTGTTCGGTAAGCCGTTGCGCCCGATCCCACCGGATCGAGAATAATCGGCTTGCCAAGTTCTGAGGCTTTTTTTCCGGCAGCTATCATGGCGCCAACCCATGTGCCTGATAATGTGCCGATATTGATCACCAGCGCGTTTGCCAGCACCACCATGTCTTCGACCTCATCGGGAGAATGCGCCATGACCGGGGAGGCGCCCATAGCAAGCAGGGCATTAGCCGTGTAATTCATCACCACATAATTGGTAATATTGTGAATCAACGGACGTTTTTCTCTGAGAGCCGCCAAATTCTGCGCGGCGTGTGCTGCCAAGTTTTTCATATCTGATTTCTCCTTAAAAAAACAAAAAGCCGCATCCATGCAGGAAAACGGCTTATGTTATCGCTTGCTCCCTACGCCGGCATTATCCGAATCAGGTTCAAAGGGTATAATCTCAGGCTGAGTTCAGCCACCCCTGCTATGTTTATTGATATATAGCGGGTTTTTAAAAGACTGTCAAGGATTCACCACAGGGCAAACGCATTTGAAATTTATATAGGTTCTTTGGTAATTTGCGGGGTAGTGAAAAACAAATCCGAAGGATTGATATTATTATAGAAAAAGCATCTGATACATCATCGGAATCCCGAAGGGATGACATAAATATCACCCCCTTCGGGGTTTGCTATCCTTTCGGAATTATTTATTTCTATAATCATCACACCCCTTCGGGGTTAAAATTCAACTGCGTAACTCCTAACAGAATACCGTTTTATTCCCTGTATAATGCGGACGCTTTTCTCACAGGCGACAAGCTGCCCAACTCCGGGCATGTCCGGGCAACCGTTTCATCCTCCGGCATAAAAATTGACTACATCCGTGCGTTTCTGCCCGCAGATGAAAAGAACGGGCTTATGAATGGCGGAGTTGCGTTTTCATACAATCTACCCATGAAAAGTAATTGAATCTTTCGGACACACAGAAAGACAAACGCCGCATCCGCAACACAGCATCGTATCAATATGCGTCCGCTTTTCCGCCTCATTCAACACCAGAGCGGGACATTCAAAATGCTTGACGCAAAAGCCGCAGCCATCGCAGGTGTCTGTGATTTCAACTGTAACGCGCCCGGTTTTTTCCTGATGCTGCCGATCCAGCAGACACGGATGCTTGGCAATCACCACCGCAGGACCGTTTTCTTTGCTGAATTTCACCGCTTCTTTCAAAATGGCTGTAAATTCTTTCACCTTGTAGGGATCAGCCTGCTTGCTGAATTTCACGCCGCAGCCCTGAACTATCGGCATAATCTCAACAGCTTCAAGAGATTCGCCGCAAGCCCCGAATCCGCTTGCAGGCGTCGGCTGATTGCCGGTCATGGCGGTTGTCCGGTTATCCAGAATCACCAGAACAAATTTCACGCCCTGAACCACCGCGTCAATCAAGGCAGGGATTCCGGCATGAAAAAACGTTGAATCTCCGATAGTTGCCACAATATCAGGACGTTTTGCTTCATGTTTATAGGCATGATAAAATCCCGCTGCCTGAGAGATTGCCGCGCCCATGCACAGCACCGTATCCACTGCCCCGAGATTCAAGCCAAGTGTGTAACAGCCGATGTCGCCGGTATAAATCGCTTGGGGCGCGGCTTTTCTGATGGCAAAAAAACTGGCGCGATGCGGGCAGCCCGCGCACAAGGTCGGGCGTCTTCCGGGAACTGTCGGCAGACTGACAGCTTTTGATTCCATACCGGCGAATTTGCAGATAATATCTTCTATGGTTTCAGGCAGAATTTCTCCCACTTTCGGAACAATATTTGCCAATTTTCCCATGACTTTGTTGCGATCAGCGATCTGCATTTCAATTACCGGCATGGTTTCTTCAATAACCAGAATTTCATCATAAGAATTGAGAATTTCAGAAATAAATTCTGTATGCAGAGGATAGGGCTGTAAGACCTGATAAAACGGAATCTTTTCCCAAGCCCCAAGTTCCTGCATGATTTCTTTGCAATGCACGGCAGCAACCCCGGATGCAATGACGCACTTGGAAGAAGTTACTTCAGGATTAAGCCGGAGCGGCGAAGTCGGCGAATACATGGACAGCGCGGTCAGTTTCTTTTCAAGCTCCGTATGCAGTTTGAAGCGGAATTTAGGCGTGGCTGCCCATCGCGCAGGATTTTTTTGAAACTCCGGCTTTCGGTCAATGTCAAGCAACCCGCAGCGCAATACATCCTGACGCGTATGACAGACCCGCGTGGTCGGTCTGAGCATGACCGGAATTTCAAATTCCTCAGACATGGCATAAGCAATTGAGATCATGGCTTTTGCCATAGAGGGGCAATCCGGATCCAAAACCGGAATTTTTGCCATCATTGCCATTAACCGGCTGTCCTGTTCAGTCTGCGAAGAATGCGGACCCGGATCATCCGCGCTGATGACGATAAAGCCGCCGTGTGTTCCCATATATGCCGCGCTCATCAATGGGTCAGATGCCACGTTCAAGCCGACCTGCTTCATGCTCACCGCAGAGCGCAACCCTGTGAGACAGGCGGTGTATGCGATTTCAAACGCGATCTTTTCATTGACTGCCCATTGAACGTGCATTTGAAGATTTTCAGCCTGCTGAATTTTTGCCACAGACGATAAAATTTCAGACGCAGGCGTTCCCGGATAAGATGTTGCAACCCTGCAGCCGTTTTCAATCAGTCCCAAAGCAATTGCCTCATTGCCCAGCATCAGTTTTCGATTATTCACTGTCACCTTCTTTCTTCATCAATCACCCCACCCCTGCCCCTCCCCGGAACGGAGAGGGGGAGTTTCTCCCCCATTCCCTTTTAGGGAAGGGGGCGGGGGGTTAGGTTTAAAAGCGGTATCATAATGTTTTTCACATGTTCCCAATCGTATATCTTGCAGTATTGCACCGCATTTTTTGCCAACGTTTTGCCCAACTCCGGCTCTTCAATCAGTTGAATGACTTTCTGCGCCATCGCCTCATAATCTCCGATATTGACCAAAAACCCGGTAACGCCATCTTCAACAATATACGGAATACCGCCCGCATTTGTTGACACTACCGGCAGCCCGCTGGCATACGCCTCAAGGATCGTGCCGGGCAGATTGTCCACGCGCGAGGCATTGACCGAAATATCATATTTGCTGTAAAGCTCCTGAATTTCCTTATGGCTGACCTGCCCGTAAAACATAACGCTGTCGTTCAGATTCAGCGAAGATACCAGCGATTCCAATTCGGATTTCAGACTTCCGCTCCCGGCAATCCCCAGTCTTGCTTGGGGAAAATGCTCCCGGATAATTTTAAACGCCTTGATAATACAGTCTATATCATAAATCGGCTCAAAATTTCGGACGGAAAGCAGCAAGGGGCGAAAAACATCCCGATGATGAAACTGAAACTGATGTAAATCCGCAAGCGTAGGAATCACAACTGCCTCAATTCCCAAAACATCTTTGAATGCTTCTTTCAAAAAGCCGGATGGCGTGGCAATTATATCTGCTTTGCTTAAAATCGGCTTGACAATAGGGCGGTATTTTTGGAAAAACAATCTCGCGCCCCCGCCTCTTGCGCTCAGAATCACTTTTTTGCCGTAGAGCTTTATCAGAATCATCGCGGGATAAGTAATCCAAAAGAAAAAATTAAAAAACGCCGTGTGAAAATAGACCACATCCGATTTGAGAAGCGCTTTATGAAGTTGGTATAAAAACAGCATCATATTGACCAGAGTTCTGAAACCGGGGACTTTGGCAGCCCATCGGAGCGCGTCAGGCAAATCCGCATTGGTTTTTACCCGGATAACTTCCAATTTATCGTGAAATCCTTCGCACAGCAGATGGAGCGCGATTTTTTCAGCCTGAATTGCCATGCCTCCGAACGGCGGCGGAAATGGCGACACAATGCAAATCGTTTTGTTCTTTTTTTTCATCCGATCTCTTCCTTTTTTAGTGAAGTAAGGCAAATATCCAATAACTGAGCGCGCCGCAGGCAGCGGTCGCCGGAATGGTTAACAGCCATGCCCATAAGATTTTGCGGGCGGTAATCCAGCGTACTTTTCCTGCCCGCTCCACCGTCCCTACGCCCATAATTGAGCCTGCGATAACATGCGTGGTGCTGACAGGGATGCCGATATGAGCTGTGCCGATCAGCACCAGCGCGGCAGCGGTTTCCGCACAAAATCCTTCCAAAGCATGAATTTTGGTGATTTTTGTTCCCATTGTTTTGACAATCCGCCATCCCCCGAACATGGTGCCAAGCGCGATTGCGCCATGACATGAAAAAATAACCCATTGGGGAACGTCAAATGAAGTGGTCTGCCCTCCGCAGAACAGCGCAAGAGAAATAATGCCCATAGTTTTCTGTGCATCGTTGGTTCCATGTCCCACACTGTAACATGTTGCGGAAATAAGCTGCAAGGGCTTGAAAATTTTGGTTGCATTTCTGGGATTGGCTTTTCGGAAAAGAAACAGAATCAGAAACGTGAAGATGACTGATCCTATCATGCCCAGCAGCGGCGCGACAATAATGAACAACACAATTTTAAGCACACCTTCCCATACAATCACTTTAAGCCCTGAAGCCGCAATGCCTGAACCGATCAGCCCGCCGATGAGCGCGTGGCTGGAAGAGGTCGGAAGACCCCATATCCACGTCAGAATGTTCCATAAAATTGCGCCGATAAGCGCGCCCAGCAGAAGCGGAAGCGTAATTGTCTCAATCTGCACCACGCCTTTGCCGATCATCTTTGCAATGGCGACTCCGAAGACAAAATACCCGATAAAATTTGCAAATCCTGCCAATATTACTGCCTGAAACGGCGTCAGCGTCCTGCTGATCACAATCGTTGCAATAGCGTTAGCCGCGTCATGAAATCCGTTTAAAAAATCAAACATCAGCGCAAGAAAAATAACCAGCGCTAAAGAGAAATTAATATCGAGCATCTGTGGTTATCCTAGCTTGATGATAATGCCGCGAATCAGTTTTCCGACAAAGTAAATGGTGTCAATGGTTTCTTCAAGCAGTTCATAAATTTCTTTGAACTTGATGATGTGAATCGGTGAATTCTGCTCGTTGAAAAGTTCTGCCATACTCTGATGAAAGGTATCATCGCCCATGTATTCCAGCGTGTGCATAATGCGGATGATTTCAGACGCGCCTTTGCGGGTGGGAAGCACTGACATCAGATTGGTCAGCTCTCTTGCCACATCCACAATAATTCCACATAATTTAAATACGTTGGGCGGAGGCTCGTATATGGCGTAAGTCTCAATTTTTTTGGCAGTCCGGTTTAATGTGTCCATTGCTCTGTCCACATTAATGACGATGGAATAAATATCTTCGCGATCCAAGGGCGTGATAAAGGTATTATTGAGTTCTTCAACGACCTTGCGCTCAATATCATCGCCTTTTCTCTCACAATCTTTGATGGCGGCAATGCCTTTTCTGCGGTCTCTTGCACTCATGGTATGAATATTTTCCATGATATTTTTGAATATCACACACGCATCTAAAAGATTGGCAGCCTGCTGGTTCAGATACTCATAGAATTTGATTTCCCGCGGAAGCAGAAGATCAAGAAGATTGAATTTCATAAAATTTCCTTGTTAAAATGTATATCATCCGACAAAGGGTCTGCGAATCACGGTATCTTTGAGCCATCTGCTGTCATCTCTGTTCGGATATTCGATGGTGTAATGAAGCCCCCGGCTTTCTTTGCGGTGCATGGCGCAGGTGATAATCAGTTCTGCCAGCATTGCAATATTGCGAAGTTCAATCAGGTCTGCCGAAACTTTGAAATTCCAGTAATATTCCCGGATTTCTTTCTGAATGATTTCAATTCTGCGCTGCGCCCGTGCCAGCCGTTTATCCGATCTGACAATGCCCACATAATTCCACATCAGCCGCCGGATTTCATCCCAGTTATGGGATACCATGATCAGTTCATCGCTATCCGTCGTTCCGACTTCATCCCAAGTCGGCGGTTCAGGAATGGGTTTGAATGAGGGAAGACTCATCTCTTCGATAGCCTGTTTTGCAGCCTTGTCCGCATACACCAGAGCTTCGATCAGCGAATTGCTTGCCAAACGGTTTGCGCCGTGAAGTCCGGTACAGGCAGTTTCTCCGACCGCATAAAGTCCGTGAATATCGGTTTTGCCGCAGATGTCAGTTACAACGCCGCCGCACATATAATGCGCTGCCGGAACCACCGGAATCGGCTCGCGGGTCATGTCAATACCGAAGCTGACGCATTTTTCATAAATATTGGGAAATCGCTTTTTCACAACTTCCGGGTCTTTATGCGAAATATCTAAAAAAACACAATCACTGCCGCTCTTTTTAAGTTCCGTGTCAATGGCGCGTGCCACCACATCCCGGCAAGCCAGGTCTTTCTTCGGATCATATTTTTCCATAAACGGACGCCCGGCTGCATCAATTAAAATTCCGCCTTCGCCTCGGACAGCTTCGGAAATCAGAAAATTCTTAGCTTCGGGATGATACAGGCAGGTGGGATGAAACTGAACAAATTCCAGATTGGCAACTTTGGCTCCGGCACGGTATCCCATCGCAATCCCATCGCCTGTGGCAATATCCGGGTTGCTGGTGTAAAGATAGACCTTGCCTGCGCCGCCGGTAGCCAACAGCGTGATTTTCGAGCAGAATGTTTTCACCACCCGGCTTTCTCTGTCCAGCATGTATGCCCCGCAGCAATAATCTTCATGGGTGGTGGTAATCATGCCGCGCTTCATGCGGATGGAGCAGGTAATCAAATCTATTGCCGCATGATTTTCAAAAATCCGAATGCGCGGATGACGCAGCACCTGTTCGGACAACACCCGCTCCACTTCCCGCCCGGTCATATCATGGGCATGGACAATGCGGTTTTGGGAATGCCCACCTTCGCGCCCCAAGTCCAGATCTGAATTTTCCCCAAGATTGAAATGAACTCCCAACGCCATTAGCTGACGAATCTGCTCAGGTCCGTTTCTGACCACCAGTTCCGCAACATCGCGGTGGCATAACCCATCTCCGGCTGCCAAGGTGTCTTCAATATGAAGTTCGAATGAATCCACCTTGTCAAAAACGGAGGCTATTCCGCCCTGTGCAAAGCTGGTATTGCTTTCCGTGAGATTTTTCTTGGTAACAATGGCGACATCTCCTGCCTCTGCTGCTTTCAGGGCAAAACTCAAGCCCGCCACGCCGCTTCCGATAACCAGAAAATCAGTTTTAACGTCCATAAAGTTCCGTCATTTCGACTTTTTCATTTTAATCCCGAATATGGAGCCGGATGATTTTTTCTTCTGCTGTTTGGCAGTATCGGCTTTCCACGCACCATATCGTTCCATATAGTCCTTAACCGCCTTTTCGGGATCCAATGATAAGAACTTGGCATAGGTGATGACAAAGCTTCTGGTATAGACTTCCGGCGGCAGAGCTTCGTATTTTTCAAGTTCGATATTTTCAAGCGTTTTGATTGGAATTTTGGTCTCTTCCCAAATGGCTTTGAGGGTGATCCCGCATCGTTTTCGGATTTCCGCAAGATTGGGTCCGTTATAAAACTTAGGGAGCGGAATGTCTGGAACACATTCTGTTTTCACGGCTTTGGCAGAATCATCCTTTGATTTAACAGGCTCTTCCGGCTGCGTCTCCTGAGGCTTCTGAATATCTGTCATCTCCATCATCTGAAGAGGTTCCTCCTTTTTTTCGGAATATTCTTTTTCTGAAGATATGCCGCTGTCATCTTGAACCGTCGTTATCGCCTCGGACGGCACATTCTCTTCCGAAGAGATTTCAGGCATGTGCTGAGGCGTTTCCACAGGGACAATATCTTCCTTTGTTTCCATGTCAGGCAGAGTTTCCTCTTCCGGCGACATGGAAAATACAAACTTTTCCTTTTGGGCTTTGCGGTCTTTACCGCCACTCATGCGAAATGTTTTCCGCTTCATAAATATATAATCCGTTTTTTGAAATATTCAAATTTGAACCGGTTGATGTCATGCCTATTTTTTCCCGGTATTGCAATAAATCAGATTATCAGCTTTTTCAGGTAAATTTCAAGGCAATTTTTAAACTATTCCGGTAATTCTGATTTCGGCGTTTGAATACCGTCAGAATTTTATTATAAAAAACTGCAAAAAATTGCAGCCGTGTGCAAAGATAGTAACCGGATAGTTTCATAACAGCCCTTGAATAAATGCTTAAATCGTGATATATCAACAAATAAAAAATCGGCATATTTTTTGCATTTAAATTACACGAAAAGAGTCGCAACAGGATTATTGCATAGGAGGTGCAATATGAAAACCATAAAAAAATCGTTTCGGATCATCATCGGCATCGCACTATTCATGGCAGCGTCAGATAATCGGGCGCAAGCTGAATCGGCGGTGGTGGGACGCATATCGCATATTGAGGGGCAGTTGCTGAGATATGTTCCTGAAGATAAAGATTGGGTGGCAACGGTTACAGACGCCCCGTTCGGTTTTAATGATGCGTTATATTCAACAAAACAGAGCCGGGCTGAAATTATCATGCCGAATAATACATGGATCAGAATCGGCAGCGATACACAGCTTCAGCTTCTCTCAGTTGCCAATAATCTGACCGAAGTTGATGTCGGTTTCGGCATGGCGCGTCTTTATAACAGAAGTTCTGCGGCTACGCTCAGAGCCACAACGCCTTTCGGGTATGTTACTGCGTCTCCGACCGCATGTTTTGATGTGTATGTCGGGGATGAATCAGCGGAAGTCATTGCCTTGAACGGAACCGTTGATTTTGTGCATGTCAACGGCGGCACCTATGAAGTAAAAACAGGACTGAGTTCCGTCATTGCAGATAAACAGCAGGTTAGCTCCGGATCAGGACGGGCAAATTCCGATTGGAATGCGTGGAATGTCTCGCAAAACCATGTATGGGATAATCGCGCACAACTCAGAGGACAATCGGTAAAATATCTCCCGGAACCGCTGCATACAGAATCTTATGTTCTGGAAGAAAACGGCAGATGGGAAAGCGTGTATTATGAAAATGAATATCGCTATTTTTGGCGTCCCCGCGTATCTGTGGGCTGGGTGCCGTTCACTGTCGGCAGATGGACGACTTGGTACGGGGATCATTGTTGGATTCCGGCTGAACCGTTCGGCTATGTAACCCACCACTACGGCAACTGGGTGTATGCAAATAACTTCTGGTATTGGGCGCCGCCGATTATCGGCGTGGCTTTAGGTCCGATAGGCATCGGATTCGGGTGGTATCCGGGAAGAGTATCGTGGATTCATTCGGGTGTGCATGTCGGCTGGGTGCCGCTTGCGCCGCGTGAAGTATATTACAGTAATCGCTATTGGGGACCGCACTCGGTGGTTGTTTCGCCAAAAGTTCACATGAATATGGGCAGATACCGCTATATTGATCGGGCGGTGATTATTCATCGGGATAATTTGTACCATGTCGCTGATTACAGCAGCGTGAAAATTGCCCATATCAATCATAAGACGCTCATTAAAAATTACAGACCTGCGCCGGTGATGAATCATACGGTGATTCGTAATTATGACAGCATTCCGCAAAGACATCATTATACGAATACTGTAGTTACGGAAAAGCCGCGTCATAGTACTGTTGACAGGATTCAGCAGAATCAGCATTACAGAAGTCCTGATCGGACTCCGATACAGCCGAGCCGTCATGGCGAGAGCGGGCAGTCGGATAGTATGCGAATTCATCGTCCTGTAACTCCGACCACGCCTTTCGGAGAAAGCAGACAACCGACTCAGCCGACTCAACCGAATCGGCATGGAGAGAGCGGACAATCAGGGCAACCGGATAGTATGCGAATTCATCGTCCTGTAACTCCGACGACGCCTTTCGGAGAAACCAGACAACCGACGCAGCCGACTCAACCGAATCGTCATGGAGAAAGCGGGCAGTCAGGACAGACGGACAATATGCGAATTCATCGTCCTGTAACTCCGACGACACCATCCGCACCTCTTACGCCCTCTGTGCCTTCGGATAGCAATCGGCGTACGCAGCCGGTTCAGCCGATGCAACCGACACAGCCGAGCCGTCATGGAGAGAGTGGGCAGTCAGGGCAGTCGGATAGTATGCGAATTCATCGTCCTGTAAGTCCGACACCATCCGCGACATCGGATCAGAACAGAATTAAGATACCGGTTCAGCCGATGCAACCGACACAGCCGACTCAGCCGAGCCGTCACGGAGAGAGTGGGCAGTCAGGGCAGTCGGATAGTATGCGAATTCATCGTCCTGTAAGTCCGCCTGCGCCATCACAGCCTACTCAGCCTTTACAGCCGGAGCGTAGCAGTCAGCGTGAAACAATGAGGACATATACCCCACCATCCGCACCTGTTGCGCCGTCTATGCCTTCGGATAGCAATCGGCATACGCAGCCGATTCAGCCAAGGCAGCCCGTAACTCCGGCAGCCCCTTCTATGCCATCGGATCGTAATCGGCATACGCAGCCGGTTCAGCCAAGGCAGCCTGAGCAGCCGGCGAAACAGACGACTCCTGCAACGCCTAAAAAATCGCGTCAGCCGGATGAATTACAGAAACCATCCGGACGGATGGGTATAGAACGATACAGAGAGCGGCAGACTGCTTCTTCGGGACAAGCGCAGCCTCAGTTGAGAAGAACGCAATTACCGCAGAGACAGCAGCATTCGGAAATTGCCAGAAGCAATGTACGCCCGGCATCACCGTCTGTTCAATCTGCACGGACTACGCCCAGAGTACAGGATTCGCCTAAGCCGAAGCAGCGGGAAGAGTTTTATAAAAATCAACGTTCCCGTTAAAAATTAAGCTGATGATTTCAATACCCCGTTGCTTGGCTTGCAGCGGGGTATTTTATTTGCGAGAACCTGTAATATCGGATTGATATTGACAGGATAGAATTTTTTTTTCTATACTCAGATCATTATGAAAATCACACCGCATGAAAATACGCCGGTACGTCTCAAAGGCATGGGAAAAGGACTATGTGTAACGCTCAATCCGCTTGAACCGATTGAATATCTCAAAGAGGAGATGAGCCGGTTATTCAAAGACCTCAGACATCTGACGCCGAATGCCGGAATCGTTATTGATATTGGCGAGCGGGATGGCTATGATGATGTGATTCAGGAATTATCCGAATTTTTAAAAGAAAACTTCGGCATAGGCTCTGTATCCCGGATCCCTGGCAAGCGATCTGAGTCCGAAACGCTGATGTTGAGCGGACGAATGCGGTCAGGTCAGAAAATAAAGGCAAAAAAGCATCTGATTTTGTTGGGAGACTTAAATCCCGGCGCCGAAGTTTTTGCCGGGGGAGATATTCTGATTATAGGGAGCTGCCGCGGAATTGTTGCTGCGGGTCAGCCGGATAATAACGATGCTATTGTGCTGGCATTGGATTTCAGACCCACACAGATACAGATCGGAACGCTGATGGCTGCGGGTTTTCCCTCTTCTCCGAACCAGAAACAACCGGAAATTGCGTATGTTGACAATGGCGTTATTGTTGTCGAAAACTATCTTGAGGCAAATCTTTTCGGGCGGCTGACTTCTCTTGAAATTCGATAAATAATACCGATTCGCTTTCAAACTCACCTAACCCCCCGGCCCCCTTCCCTAAAAGGGAAGGGGGAGACACATCAGTACTCCCCTCTCCGTTCCGGGGAGGGGTTGGGGGAGGGGTGCTTTGATAGCGAATCGGTATTATGATGATTTCTGACTTTAAACCCTATCATAAAATGTCTATCCACCTATCATAAAATGTACATAAAATCCGCAATTCAAAATTCGCTTAACAAAATAAAACCATAAAATTCAAATTGTTAATCAAAAGTTCTCCGATGGCATGAATGTTGGAATATATGTCTGCAATCAACAAAACAACCAAAGGAGAACGATTATGAGACCATATAGTAATTTTCTGAAAAAAGTGTCCGCTATCTTCAGAGCATCGGCAATTTTGCTGGTTCTGTTTACAACTCATGCCAACGGCGCGGGGTTGCTGATTGCTGACGGCGGATTCGGCGGTGTTCTTGAGATTAAAGAACATGAGGTTCAGGTTACCATCAACAACGGCGTGGCAGTTACGCATGTAACGCAGGTATTTCACAATACCGAAAACCGGCAGGTAGAAGCGCTTTATACCTTTCCTGTTCCCAAAGGCGCGTCAGTCGCCAATTTCAGCATGTGGATCAACGGAAAAGAAATGATCGGCGAAGTACTTGAAAAGCAACGTGCCAGAGAGATTTACAATTCTTATAAGCAAACCCGCAAAGACCCCGGACTGCTGGAACAAAAAGATTATAAAACCTTTGAAATGCGGATATTTCCGATCAATGCCGGAGCGGATCAGAAAGTGCAGATCAGTTATTATCAGGAACTTGACGTTGACCATGATCGGGCTGTGTATGTCTATCCGTTGGCAACCGTAACGCGCCGCGATGCAGCAGCCAAAGTAACCGGCAAATTTGCCATGAATATGGAAATCAAATCTGCGATTCCCATTGTCAAAGTTGAAAGCCCCAGTCACGGAGATCAGTTCGTAACTGCAGATCATTCGGAAAATTTCAAACAAATCAGCATGGAGGCGGTCGGCGGTTCTTTGGCTTCGGATATGGTTGTCAGTTTTGATTTGGCTCGCCCCAAAACCGGCATTGACTTAATTACATCTCATCAGGGCGGCGAAGACGGCTATTTTCTGATGACGCTGGCTACGGGCAAGGAATTGGAAGGTCTCAACACCGGCATGGATTATGTGTTTGTCATGGATATTTCAGGCAGTATGGAGCATGACGGCAAGCTGGTGATGTCTAAAAACTCAGTTGAGGCGTTTATCACAGAACTTGGCAAAGAAGATAACTTTGAGATTTTAACCTTCAATATCTCGGTGAATGCGCTTTTCAGCGGATTGCGCCCGGCTTCGGATGAGATGAAGCAACAGGCAGAAAATTTTATGCGGACAAAACGCGCAGCAGGCAGCACAGTTCTGGCTCCGGCAATGACAGCCGCGTATAAATACGCAGCACCGGATAGAACGCTGAATGTCGTCATTTTAAGCGATGGCATGACCGAGCAGAGCGAGCGGCAGACTTTGATTCAACTGATTGCATCACGACCGAAAAATACGCGGGTATTCTGTATCGGTATCGGCAATGAAATCAACCGCCCGCTCTTGGATCAGATGGCAGAAGATTCCGGCGGACTTGCGGCGTATATTTCTCACGGCGATAATTTTCAAAAACAGGCAAAAGCATTCAGGCGCAAGCTGATGAGACCTGTGGCAACGGATTTGACGATAGCGATTGCCGGTGTCAAAACTTATGACATCGAACCTTTAAAAATTCCGAATCTTTATCACGGTTCACCTCTGAGGATTTACGGAAGATATTCGGGTTCAGGCGAAGCAAACGTAACGCTTAACGGCAGTGTGCAGGGCGTTGAATTGAAGCAATCGGTAAAGCTCAGATTTCCTGACCAAGATGCGGATAATCCTGAAATTGAGCGGATGTGGGCTTGGAAGCGGATAGATCAGTTGTTGAAAGAAGCGGATCGCAAAGGCTCGCGCAATGATGTAACGGATCAGATTGTAAGACTTGGCGAAGATTACTCAATTGTAACAGAATATACCTCATTCTTGGTTTTGGAAAATGATGCGGAATATCAGCGATGGAAAATTGAGAAACGCAACAGCCGGAGATTGGAGCGGGATCGGGATGCTCAGTCGCGGCGCAAAACTCAGGCTGCGGCAATTCGCAATAAAGTCAATGATGCTGTCGGTCCAGAAGCAGGGCAAAAGCAGGCTACTCAGCCGATAACCGTTGAAAACATTCCTGCGGCAAAGCCTGCACCATCTCAGCCTGCAAAGCAGATGGCAAATGCAAAACCTGAGAAACGCTCGGATCAGAGTTCGGATTTTCAAGTTGCACCTCGCCGAAGCGGCGGCGGATCGGGTCCGGTGGGTCCTTTGTTTGTAGCAGTTGCATGGTGGATGAAACGGAAACGGATGAAACGATAACCTAACCCCCCGGCCCCCTTCCCTGTAGGGAAGGGGGAGTATGTGAAAACTTTGGGGGGGGGCAGACTCCCCTCTCCGTTTCGGGGAGGGGCTGGGGGGAGGGGTTAATTATGATCGCACAAAACGCCATAAAATCTGATGCTCTTTCTGATTATTCACCGGATATTTTTGCCATGATGATGCTTCTGATTGCTGCAAATCTGCATCTGATGACCGGAAGTTCTGATACATCGTTGGTTTTCATGCCCAATGACGCATATCAGGGCGAGTATTGGCGGTATATCACGCATCCGTTTGTTCATCTGTCATGGTATCACCTGATGCTGGATGCTTCGGCGTTTTTTATCCTGTATTCGGGGTTGGCGGAACAAGCGATAATCATTCGGCTATTTTATGTTCTGATAAGCGGCGCATTCAGTCTGAATTTTGCATTATGGTTTGCGCCTGAAACACAGACTTACGGGCTTTGCGGATTATCCGGCATTGCACACGGGCTGATGGCAATCTCTTCGCTGGAGATGATGCGGGAAAAAGAAACCTTTAACATCGGGGCTGTATCTCTGATCGCGCTGATTGCCAAAAGCATTTACGAAGTCATTACCGGACAAGTGTTCTTTGAATTTCTGTATTTCGGTTTATGCGGCACACCTATTATTGCCTGTCATACCGGCGGCTTGGTCGGCGGTATTGCCGGCTATCTCATAAAAAAAAACAAATTTCGGCTCTTAACACCTAACACCTAACACCTAACACCTAACACTCAAAACAAGGAGGTTTTATGAAGACTATCGGAATCAAAGGCTTGATGATGGTGTGTATCGCTGCGCTCTGCATGAGCGGATGTGCGAACACCAAGGGGTATTTTGCTGACCGCGTTCAGGATGCAGGTGATATTTTCACGGCTACGGTCGGTGTCGGCGCAGGCGCAACCGCAAAAGTCGGACCGCTGAACGTGGGTGTTCTTGCCAATGAAGACAAAGCCGGTCTGAGAAGCGGCGCGTTTTTCAGAAATCCTGATAAAGCCGAACAACATGACAAGCTGATAAAAGGCGGCACGAATTTTTCAACATCGCAGAACACCGTCGGGCGCGGCAAGTGCATTGACGATACGAAAGTGATGGGTATCAGTCAAGTTCAGAATGACGATTGCCAAAATAAAGCAAATTTCTTTCAGACCGAAATTGTTGCAGGCATAGGTCCGTCTGTCAGACTGGGCATCAATCCTGCCGAAGCGTTGGATTTCACTTTGGGCTGGTTCGGGATTGACATTTTCAAAGATGATGTGAACCACAAAAAGCTGCAAAGCAAGCTGTAAAATTGAAGAAGATTTGACGGATTGTATGGAATGATTTTTTCATCCTTCAATCCGTCATTATCCTTGCATCCTGATTCTGAACCGCTGATTACGCAGATTATTCTGATTATGAACATCAGAGGAAATCAG
>DYRC01000235.1 GCA_020718925.1 Desulfonema limicola | reverse complement strand
CCCAGATTCAAGCAGAACAACTTCAATACCGGACACCGCCCGAAGAAGCCGCCGGGATTCGTAATTTCTCTCCCTGATGTGTCATCCTGCGATAAAAGTTTTTCAATTCCCATCACGCTGGATAACCCGGACTCGCAGAGCCTCAGAGGCATTGACCTTACGATTACCTTTGACAGTTCGGTCATCAGCCCTAAAAATCTGCCGGAAGAAGCTGCAACGCTTACCGGCGGCATACTGCAAGGCAACTACTCGCTTAATTACAATAAGGATGTAAGCGGGCAGATCATACTTTCGATTTACACAAACGGCACCACTGTGAACACCGGCGGCATCATTGCATATCTGAATTTCGATGTTAAGGGAGCGGTCGGCAGCACGACCAAGCTGAATTTTGCTCAGTCACTTGTCAATTCGACACAGGCAACTACGAAAGCCGGTTCTTTTACTGTTATCGGTTGCAAGATTTCAGGGAATGTCATCTATTATCCGCCGTCCACGCGCTATGTTCCTAACGCTCAGATAATTCTTGACGGAACACCTGTATCACCGCCTGACGGAAATACAGATTGCGGCGGCAATTACACGATAACCGCTTCGGCAGGCACTCACAAGGTGTCTGCGTCAAAAAGCACTGATCTCGGAGGTATAAGCGGGCTGGATGCTTATGATATTTCAATGTATATGATCGGCAAAAAGGTTTTCAACTGTTATCAGAAAATTGCTGCTGATGTGAACAGAGACGGAATGATCACATCTGAAGATGCCGGTATTATCCGGGAGTATGCGGTAAAAAACAGAAGCTGCATGAATAATTCGACACCCTGTGTTGAATGGGTATTCATACCGTATCCGATTACGGATTGTTCAGGCTGGCCGCCGATTACTTATCCTACAGAGCGTAGCGGCATAACAATTCCGCCGAGTGCTACGGGGCAGGATTTTATCGGCATCAGGATAGGAGATGTAACGGGCAATTGGGCGCCGGATTCGGCGACCTGTCCTGCAACCCGTTCAAAAAGAAGCCGGATTGAAACACGGGATAACGCAACTTATACGCTTACGGCAAATCCGGGCTTTACATGCAAAGTGCCGATTCTGCTGAATGATTCATCGGAAATCAGGAGCCTTGATATTACGGTTGAATTTGACAGTTCTGTTCTGACGGCAAAAAGTGTAACGCCCAGCGGAATCCTTAACGGCAAAGGCTATGCAATATCAACAGGTCTTTCCGTTGCCGGTAAAGTATTTGCTTCGATGAGTGCCGGAAGTGTTGTTACAGACAAAGGTGAAGTTGTGTATATCAGCTTTACGCCGTCAGTAACAACTCAGACGGACACAATCCTGAAACTGACTCAGTTTGATGTGAATGAGACTGCGTTATCCGGCGCATTCGGAACTGCGGTATGCGTGTCTCAGTCTTCCGCTTCCGATTGCAACGGAGATACTAAAATCGGCTTGGAAGATGCGGTTTACGGCTTGCAGTGCATTTCGGGATTGAGACAGAACTGCACCTGCAATGCTGATCTTGCAAAGGTGATTCAGGTGTTGAGAGTTTTATCAGGCTTGTGATTGTCTGAACCATGATTCACGGGATTAAAGGATTACCGGGATTGAGCAGACTGTACTTAATCTTGGTAATCCTGAAATTCTGATTCGATGCTCTGAAGCATTAACCCCTTCTCTGATTCTCCGGGAAGGGGTTTTTTGTTTATCTGCAATTACCGATATCCGCTGTTTACACAAAAAATATTGAATTGTATCCGAATAATATGATATAAAATCACAAATGACAGTTTCAGGCTGATATTAAACGACTTTGAAATATGAGTGCAGATTCATTTTACAGCCGATAATCTGAAAGGATCAGATATGAGATTGGAAGAAATCAGAGAGGAAATAAACAGATTATACCTATCTGAAAAGCTTTTGCTGATAGCAGACGTATGGGATTCTATCGCTCAGAGTAATAACGAACTCCCGATGCCCGAATGGCAGAAAAAAGAGCTTGATCTGAGGTATCAGTCGTATAAAGCAGGCAGCCAAAATCTTCATGACTGGGTATCAGTCCATGAACGTCTGAGGATGAAATACAGATGAGACTGAGATACACCGACAGGGCTGCAGATGATCTTGAGTCAGCTTTTGAATGGTATGAAATACAGAGAAGGGGGCTTGTTTTTGAATTTCTGGATTGTATCGAATCTGCTTTGCAGAATATTATAAGCAATCCTGAAATGTATCAGATACGTTATTCATGCTTTCGCGGATCTGTTATCAGGAGATTTCCGTTTTCAATCTTTTATACAATCGAAGCAGATGAAATAATTATACATTCTGTGTTTGATAATCGGCAGGATACTCAAAAAAGACCGATATAAACTATTTAATTTTCAATATATAATCCCAAAACCCCTTCTCTGATTATCCGGGAAGGGGTTTTTTGTTTATCTGCAAGGACATTGACAAAGTTCGGATTACAAAATATATCCGGGTTAAGCAAAAGATATGAGCGATGAAACAATTATCAGCATTGCAGACAGCTTAACCTGTCTGCGAACAAAAGGAAGCAGAAATTTTTATGGACTTTTAACAGAGATGAATAGGAACAACCATACACCCCACCCGATCATGCCCGCCGTAATCTTTGATAAACCGAATCTGTTCATACCCGCCGCTTTCAGACATCTCCGATACCTGCATTCTCTGATCATAGCCGATTTCAAGCATCAGGCTGCCGCCCGGTTTAAGATAATTCTTTGCATGACCGATAATATTCCGTATCGCATCCAATCCGTCTTTTCCGCCGTCAAGGGCATTGCGCGGCTCGAATTTTCGGATTTCCGGCTGAAGCGCGTCAATATCAGCACTCGGAATATAAGGCGGATTGGATACAATCAGATCAAAACGCGGGATAGGCATTAAGGCAGAAAACCAATCTGAGGCAAAAAAGCAGATGGCAGCATCAAGCTGATGATATCGGGCATTTTCCTTGGCAATGTCCAAAGCCTTTATTGAGCAATCAGACGCAAAAAAGCAATGTCCGGGACGCTCCGAAGCAATAGCCGCGATAATTGCGCCGGATCCGGTGCCGAGTTCCAAAACCCTAAGCGGTGTTTCACCCCCATCTTTGGGAATCGCACCGACCGCCGCTTCCACAAGAATCTCCGTGTCAGGGCGCGGAATCAGCACATCCGGCGTTACCCTAAGCTCAAGAGACCAGAATCCTTTTTGCCCCATGATATACGCCACCGGCTCACCTGCTGCCCGCCGAATGATCAGGGCTTTGAATCGCGCCAGTTCATCGCTCATCAGCGGCTGATCATAGCGGATATACAGATCAATCCGTCTGAGCTTCAGAGTGTGTGCCAGCAGCATTTCAGCCGAAGCTCTGGGATCTTCTATATCATGGGAAGCAAAATAGGACTCAGCCCATTTAAGCAGGCTAAGAATGTGCCATTGCTGCGGGGTCTGCTGCTGCATTTTGTAATGCCTGAGCTTGGTAAAAGGTTGTCAGTTGGTCAATAACAGAATCAATATCGCCCTGCAAAATGCTCTCCAATTTGTATAGCGTCAGACCGATCCGATGATCCGTAACCCGGCTTTGAGGAAAGTTGTAGGTTCGGATGCGACCGCTTCTGTCTCCGGTTCCGACCTGACTTTTGCGCTCTTCGGAGCGTTTTTCGTTCTGCTCGGCAACCATTCTGTCCAAAAGCCTTGCCCTGAGAACTTTCATGGCTTTTGCCTTGTTTTTCCACTGGGATTTTTCATCCTGACAGGTAACCACCAAGCCTGTGGGAAGATGCGTAACGCGTACCGCCGAATCCGTAGTATTTACAGACTGCCCGCCGGGACCCGCAGAGCGATACACATCAATTTTGAGTTCATTCGGATCAATATTGATTTCAACATCTTCAGCCTCCGGCAAAACTGCTACGGTTACGGCAGAGGTATGAATTCTGCCCTGCGCCTCAGTGGTCGGAACGCGCTGTACCCGGTGAATGCCGCTCTCATACTTGAAGCGGCTGTATGCGCCCTTGCCCTGAATCATGGCAATGACTTCTTTCAAACCGCCTACGCCGGTCGGATGATGGGTCATAATTTCCGATTTCCAGCCTTTGGCTTCAGCATAACGGCTGTACATTCTGAACAAATCTGCGGCAAACAACGCAGCTTCGTCCCCGCCGGTTCCTGCCCGGATTTCAATCAGAACATTTTTGTCATCATTAGGATCTCTGGGCATGAGAAGTTTTCTGAGTTCATTCTCAATGTCTGCTTTTTTTTCTTCCAGAACCCCGATTTCCTGACGTGCCAAGTCTCTGATTTCCGTATCGGAATCTCTGAGCATCTCCATGTTTTCGCCAAGCTGCTCAACAATTTTTTTATGCTCCCGGAATGCGGCAACAATAGGAACCAGTTCGGAATGTTCCCGGCTGTATTTCTGAAACGCATCCCGATCTCTGACCGTTACAGGATCACTCAACAGCGTCTCTAATCTGATGAAACGCTCTTCGACTCCGTTTAATTTATCCAGCATAATATCCGATTATTTTCCGGCTGTCTGAAACTTCTCGTATTTTTTGCGGAAACGCTCTATCCGTCCGGCAGTGTCAATCAGTTTCTGTTTGCCGGTAAAAAACGGATGGCAGCCTGAGCAGATTTCTACGCGGATATCCGGTCTGACCGATCCGGTCTCAATCACGTTTCCGCATGCACAGACAATTTTAGTCGGCTGATAATTCGGATGAATTCCTTCTTTCATGGTTTAACCCCCTAAGCATTCATTGATTTGAGAAAAGATTTATTATCCTTTGTTCCGTTCATTTTTTCAAGCAGAAATTCCATACTGTCCACCGGATTCAAAGATGCAAGCAGTTTTCTTAAAATCCAAACCCGGTTTAAGGTTTCAACATCCAGCAGAAGCTCTTCTTTGCGGGTGCCGGACTTTTTGATTTCAAGTGCCGGGAATACGCGGCGATCCGCCAGACGGCGATCTAATTGAAGTTCCATATTGCCGGTTCCCTTAAATTCTTCAAAAATAACCTCATCCATCCGGCTTCCGGTGTCAATCAAAGCCGTTGCAATAATGGTCAGACTTCCGCCTTCTTCAATATTTCTTGCCGCTCCGAAAAACCGCTTGGGACGCTGAAGCGCGTTGGAGTCCACGCCGCCGGAAAGAATTTTACCGCTGGGCGGCACTACCGAGTTATAGGCTCTTGCCAAACGGGTGATGCTGTCTAACAAGATAACCACATCTTTTTTATGTTCAACCAGCCGCTTGGCTTTTTCTATCACCATTTCCGCCACCTGAACATGTCGCTCTGCCGGCTCGTCAAATGTGGAGCTGATAACCTCGCCTTTGACAGAACGTTCCATATCCGTTACTTCTTCAGGGCGTTCATCAATCAGCAGCACGAACAGGATAATGTCCTTGTGGTTGGCAACAATGCTGTTGGCAATAAACTGAAGCAGCATGGTTTTACCGGAACGCGGGGGCGAAACAATCAGCCCTCTCTGCCCGAATCCGATAGGCGTGAGCAAATCCATAATCCGGGTGGAGTAGTTATCGGCTTTGATCTCCATGTCTATTTTCCGGTTAGGATATAACGGGGTGAGGTTGTCAAAGAGAATTTTTTCTCTGGCGAGTTCCGGGTCTTCATAATTCACCGATTCGACTTTGAGAAGTGCAAAATACCGCTCCGTCTCTTTGGGCTGGCGAATCTGCCCGGATACGGTGTCTCCGGTTCTCAGGTTGAATCGCCGTATCTGAGAGGGTGAGACATAAATATCATCCGGTCCCGGCAGATAGTTATAACTCGGCGCTCTTAAAAATCCGAATCCATCCGGCAGAATTTCCAGAGTGCCTTCTCCGTAGATCATGCCGTTTTTTTCAGTCTGCGCCTGAAGCAGGGCAAAAATAAGCTCCTGCTTTCTCATCCCAGCCGCGCCTTCGATATTGAAATCTTTGGCGAGTTGAGTCAGTTCATTGATTTTTTTACGTTTAAGTTCGACAATATTCATTTAGGATACTCCTGCTGAATTTATGTTTTTTTTATGGATTATGACCGAAAACGGCATAAAACATCTTTGTCAGAGCCCGCATTTTTTGCATTGACACGGTATTCTATGGATTTGGATCCGCGCTGGCTGTTATGGAGAAAATGGGTAGGCGTACGTGATACCGTAGCTTGAATCCAATCTATACGAAGATAGTCTGATTGTCAAGCGATTTCAATTATTGATTTCTTTCAACCCGGAATTTTCAGGCATTAATATTCGGAAAAATGATGATCTTTATTCTGAATCACGGATATTTTCATCACTGACATTTTCAGTTATCCGGCAATTCTCAGTTTGAAAATTCCTGAACGGGTTGAAAAAACGAAATCAGAACTGCCGCAAAATTTGTCCTGACATTGTGTGGGCGAATTCTGATAAATGAGATTGATTCTGAAAAAGTATTGCAATCACTTCTTATTCTTGCTAATATACAAAGCTTGTAA
>DYRC01000021.1:18579-23686 GCA_020718925.1 Desulfonema limicola | reverse complement strand
TTGATACCTATATCCTGTTTTCAGTTGTTTTTCAAGAAACAATCGGCTATTTTTATATTTCAGGAATCAAATTCTGCTCGGAGCCGACAATATGCCATACATGAATTTTACCATGCTGATTCTGCACTCAGTTTTTGCTGCGTTTATCTTTTCATCCTTTAATGACACAGTAAAAGATCAGAGCATAGACAAGATAGCGATTGCCATAAAAAAAGGAGCGGATGTCAATCAGAAAGCGCGTAACGGAGAACCGCCGCTTATAACTGCAATAAAATACAACAAGGATGCTGCTGCGGTTGCGGAATTACTGATCCGATCAGGAGCGAACGTGAACACGCCTGACAATACCGGATTAACGCCGCTTCATTACTCGGTCGCGCTTTACGATGAAAATACTGCCTTAAAGCTGGCTGATCTTCTTATCAGAAACGGCGCGATGATTGACGTACATGGCGGCGCTGACCGGACAACTCCGTTGATGAATGTGTGCGGCAGAAAAAACAACATAGAAATTATCCGGTTTCTTATCAAAAACCGCGCGGACGTGAACGCCTCAGACAACCGTAAAGAAACACCGCTTCACAAAGCCGTGTGTGCAGATGATAACGCCGAAATCATAAAACTCCTGATAGAAAAAGGCGCGGACGTCAATGCCGGGCTGCCGGATAATACGCCGCTTCATCGCGCAGCTTACATGGGAGCCGCAAAAAATATACCCGTATTATTGGCTAACGGCGCCATTATTAATACTCGCGGACAAGTAAGTGAAAGTAAAACTCCGCTCGAAACAGCCATTGATAATAAAAATTTTGATGCAGCACATATTCTGATTGAAGGCGGCGCGGATATTAACACCACAACGTATTATTTTTTTCAGCCGTTCAGATACAGAAACAATCAGCAATCTTATGCCAGCAAACTGGTTCATGGTGATGTGAACAGAATTCAGTTTGAAAAAATGACGCCTCTTCATCGGACAATTACGCATAATAATTACGAGTTTGCATCATATCTCATTAAAAAAGGCGCTGTCCTGAATACAGATGCACACTTCGGAGGATTCGCCCTGGATTTTTCATTATACCTTGATTATGATGATATTTCCGAGCTTCTGATACGCCATAAAGCCCCGAGTTTATTTGCAGATATTTATCTGCGTGATGCCATAGAAAGCAGAAATTATAAAAAAACCGAAATGCTGCTCAGAGCAGGTGCTGCGGTCAACAAAGTCCATGATACATTTTATGACACGCCGCTTCATATTGCAGCAGAAAAAGGGGATGTTGATATTGTAAAGCTTCTGCTTACGCATGGTGCGGACAGAAGTATAAAAAATAAGAATGGAAAAACTGCTGCCGAATGTACGGATAACCGCGAGATCAGAGAACTTCTGTTTAAATGAATTGTGAAGACTGACTTTTTTTTTGACACACTGACACTTTAGGAGTAAGTTAATACCTGCATATTAAAAATATAGGCGAATAGGAGAAAGGTAATGGGCATGGAAATTCTCTTTGTGGATGATGATGCGTTGATTCGGGAAATTTTCAATGATGCGTTCTCCGGGATGGGCTATACGGTCAGGATGACGGAAAACGCTGAAGATGCTTTGGAAATGCTCAGACACGAATTTGTTCAGGTCATGTTTTTAGACTTAAATCTGCCGAAAATGAACGGACTTGATTTATGCCGATATATAAAAAAAGATAATCCTACGGCTATCATTTACGCATTGACCGGGTTTGCGTCTTTATTTGAACTGATTAACTGCCGTGAAGCAGGCTTTGACGATTATTTTGTCAAGCCTATGAAACTGGAAATTTTGTTAAGGGCGGCAGAAGATGCGTTTAACAGAATTGAGCGGTGGAGAAGGCGTTAAAGATTGAGAAGCGTTTCAATGCGGGCAATATCCGAAGGCAGATCAACTTCCGGAGAATCATATTCCGTAATCACCACTTTGATTTTATATCCGTATTCCAAAGCCCGAAGCTGCTCCAATTTTTCGATATTTTCCAATATTCCTTCAGGCAGATTCCTGAAAATTTCCAAAAAACGCCGGGTATAGGCATATACGCCCAGATGTTTGTATGTATCGAAAATTGTGGATATATCCCGCCCGAAAGGAATTGAAGCGCGTGAAAAATACAGGGCAAATCCGTTGCGATCAAACGTTACTTTCACGTCCTTGGGATCGGTGATTTCTCTCGGATTGATAATTTTGAACGCCAGAGTGGTCATGCCGATGTCTGGTGTGTTTACTAACGGCGTAATAACATCATCAATACAGCGCGGATTTATCAGCGGCTGATCTCCCTGAATATTGACGATAATATCCTCCGGCGCAAGGTTGAGCATGTCTGCGGCTTCGGCAGCCCGATCCGTGCCGGAGCGATTTTTTTCGCCGGTCATCAGGGCTTTTCCGCCAAACGCATTGACCGCATTGAAAATTCTTGCATCATCCGTAGCGACAAACACGTCGCTGATTTGTTTTGCCCGCGCGGTTCGCTCATACACATGGCAAATCATGGGCTTGCCGCAAATCAGTGCCAAAGGCTTTCCGTCAAACCGGCTGGAGCCGTATCTGGACGGGATAATCGCAACAATTTTCATTTTTTTACTCGCATTTCGTCTTTTTGAGTGATAAACTCATTCATAAGGGATTCGGAAAGAAATATTTATCCCACCGATTCCCGGCAATAAATTGCCGGTCTATTACAGGCTTGTCCTTACAGGACAGAAAAAGTCCCGTAGGGACGGCACATAATAGCCCGGAAATTCATTTCCGGGTAATATTTCCGGGTAACATTTCCGGGTAATGGGATATTTTTATTGATTCCGAGTCCCTAAACTTGAAATCAGGAATTTGAAACTATGGATATTATCTCATTACACCAGCTTTTAACTTCTGTGGCTGACGGCAAAACATCTGTTGAAGATGCCGCAACATCCCTTGCCCGCCTTCCTTTTGAAAATATTGATTATGCCCGTATAGATCATCACCGGTCTTTACGCAAGGGTTTTCCTGAAGTGATTTTCGGTCAGGGAAAAACCGCCGAACAAATTGCCGGTATTATGGAAAAAATGCGCGTTCAGGAAAATGTGATTCTCGTAACGCGGGTGGATGCTGAAAAAGCCGAATCGGTCATAGCGCGTACTCCTGATGTCAAATATCATCCGGACGCCCGAATGCTGATTCTCAAACAAGGCGACATTCCCATACACGGACGGGGAAATATCCTGATATTATCTGCCGGAACATCGGATATTCCGGTGGCAAGAGAAGCGCAACTGACTGCCGAAGCAATGGGAAATCATGTTGAAACCATTTTCGATGTCGGCGTGGCAGGCATTCATCGTCTGCTTCATTATCGGAAACAAATCGAAGAGGCAACGGTGCTGATTGTGGTCGCGGGAATGGAAGGTGCTTTGCCCAGCGTGGTTGCCGGAATGGTCAGCCGTCCGGTGATTGCCGTTCCTACCAGCATCGGCTATGGCGTGAGTTTCGGCGGGCTGACTGCATTGTTTGCCATGCTCAACAGTTGCAGTTCAAACGTGGCTGTGGTAAATATTGATAACGGATTCGGCGCGGGTTACATGGCTGCTATGATTAACAGAACCTAACCCCCCTGCCCCCCTTCCCTGAAAGGGCAGGGGGGGTGTCTCTCCCCTCTCCTTTCAGGGGAGGGGTCGGGGGAGGGGTTACGGACATAAGGAGATGAACATGAAAAAAATTCTGATTTTAATAAGTTTTGTAATACTATGGAGTACCGCTTACAGCATTGCTGCTGAGACCAAAGAGACGACTCCGAGCGATGCGTTTGCAGCCGCAGAGCTTGCGGAAAGGGGCGTGGATGTCCTGCTTGACATCAGAGGAATCAAAGACGTGAGACTGCTTAAAAAAAGAGAAAGCGGACTCAACCCGATGCACCCGTATCAGATAGCGGTGGCGAATATCGAAACTTTGATTTTATTGGAGAAAAAAGAAAAAATCCGCCCCATGCCCAGAATAGTCGCATCGCCTATGCACTATGTGCCGGAAGACGTAAAATTTCTGGGGGATATGATCGTCCGTGAGATACAAAAGATTTCAGAGGCGTGGGGAATTAAGGATTATCCCCGTGATATGCGTCATTTTGAGGGCAAAACGCCTACGGATGTCTTCGGAAAACATCTGGATGTGTTTATCAAATTGAGAACATTGGCAGGGTTGGAAAAAATTACGCCCAATGAAGTCTTTTCTCAGATGATTCGTGCAACATCGGATGTCAAATCCATTCTGACTCAGATTGATCCGGCTCAGAGATTTCGGATTGATGCGCTTAAAGACATTCCCGCTGAAATGAAACCATCTGAGGTATTCGGAATATGTCTTAAAATTCGGCAGGATATTAATGCGCTGAGAGAACATTTCGGTCTTCCTGTTGTTCCTGTTGCGGAAATTGCAAAAGATGATGATCTGAGTCCTGCGGATGTATTTGTTCAGACTCAGATTATCATTGCAGAACTCAATTTGTTGAAAATGGGAACCGGCACTGTCAGTTCGACGCCTCTGGCTATTCCGGTATCCGGCAAAACTCCGGCAGATAGCTATCGTCAGGGCATGATGGTAAGATATCTGCTATCTCAGGTAAAGCCCTTGCAGGACATGATGAAACAACTCGGCAAATAAGGAGAAAACCATGTTGAATAATATCAGACTCGGCGTAAAGATTGGCATGGGATATGGGATTATCGGGCTTATCTTTGCGATTTCGGTAGGAATTACGTTATGGCAGTCAGAACAGAACATGGCGGTTATCAACCATCTTACCGAACAGCAATCTCCTGCGGTACGCTCATCTCTGATGATGTTGAACGGCGTCAACCGCTCTTTGGCAGCATTGCGCGGATGGGTGATTTTAGGAAAAAATGAGTTTAAAACAGAGCGTTCTGACGCGTGGAAAGAAGATATAGAACCGTCTGTTCTGAAACTTAAAGAATTGTCCAAATCATGGACAGATAAGGAAAATCTCAAACAATTGGATGAGATCGAATCCAATATCGGCGCCTTGTCCAAATCTCAGAAAGAGATTGAAGAGATTGCACAAACTACGGAGAATACGCCGGC
>DYRC01000021.1:6080-18479 GCA_020718925.1 Desulfonema limicola | reverse complement strand
GTGCCATGCAGAAAATGGTGGTCAATCTCAGGGAAATTATGAGCGAGTTGAGCAGTTCTGCGGATCAGCTTTCCGCATCATCTCAGGAAATGTCTTCTATTTCCGCACAGATGGCAGCATCTGCCGAAGAAATGGATAGTCAGGCATCCGTGGTGGCATTATCCGCAGAGCAGATCACCGGCAGCGTCAGTACGGTGGCTTCAGCCGCAGAACAATCCGGCGCGTCTGTATCCGGAATTGCGTCCATGACTGAGGAAATGTCTTCCACATTTGCAAATATGGTCGGATTTGCTGTAAAAACTTCAGAAAATGTCAAAACCATTGCCGCTTCAAGCGATCAAATCTCTTCGGGTGTTCAGAACGCGGCATCGGCGTCTGAAGAAATGACCACTTCTTTGAACGAGGTGGCAAAACACACGGTTCAGGCAAATCTGATTTCTCAAAATGCCAACCGCCGGGCAGAAGAAATAGATAGCAAAATGAAAGCCTTATCTTCGGCATCCAAGCAAATCGGAAAAATCGTGGGCGTTATCAGGGATATTGCGGATCAGACCAATATGCTGGCATTAAACGCCACCATTGAAGCTGCCGGAGCCGGAGATGCGGGAAAAGGCTTTGCGGTTGTAGCAGGCGAGGTCAAGGAACTTGCCAAGCAGTCTGCCGAAGCCACAGATGAAATTGCCGGACAGATTGAGCGGATTCAGGCAAGCACCAACGAGGCGGTGATGGCTATTGCCGAAGTTGCCAAAACAATTACCGAAATTGCTGCGATCAACGAATCCATCGCAGCGTCAGTGGAAGAACAGAGCGCGACTGCCAATGAACTTTCAAGAGCCATTGCCGTTAATGCGGTTACGATCAGAAATGTTGCCAAAAATACCAACGAATCCTCAGCTTCGGTAACAGAATTTGCCCGCCTGACCGAACAATGCTCGGCAACCGCTTCTGAAGTATCCAAACATGTGGAAGAATTGTCGCGGGGAATACAGGATGTTGCAAAGTCTTCCACACAGGCAGCTATGGGCGTGAGAGAAATTTCGGAAAATATTCAAAGCATCAGCATTGCATCAAATGAAACTGCCTCCGGCGCGTCTCGTGCGAGCATGGCTTCGGATGAGCTTTCTAAAATGGCTTTCGGTCTTACGGAAATCATCAAGCGCTTTACGTTGTGAGGATATTCCTACCCTGAAAATACGGCATCTGCCCCATTGATTTATCCTGTTAAAAGGGTTTTTATGTCATCATCAGATATTTCTTTAATTTAGGAGGCTGTGATGGCAAAAACGCTTAATGATATAACGGGCTTTTGGAAAGCGGTTCAGAATGAATTTTTCGCGCTTCATCCTGATGTTTATGAAGAACTGATGATATTTGTCGGGGGAAGGATTACCGACATCCGAAAAGATATGCTCGAAGAAAAAGAGTATATCGAAGAATGGAAAGAGAAGGAATTGATCTGTCTATGAAACGTATGATGATGGTCGTGCTGATTCTCCTGGCGTTTTCTGAGGTCATTGCCGGTGAATCAAATCGCGGGCTGCCGGATGAGCGGATTCCCACTGAAAAATGGGCAATCCATCTGAATCCGGGCGAAAACCCTAATCTGGCTGCAACAGAGATGGGCGCGGAAAATCTGGGACAGGTGGCAGGGCTTGCAGATATGTATCTGTTCCGCTTTCCTGAAAGCAAACTCAGAGATACGGCTGATGCTGTTCGGAACAAGCTGAAACAAAACGCAAAAGTGAGATGGTCAGAGCAGCAGATTGCCCGATGGCATTATCCGCGCTCAATGCCGACTGATCCCTTGTTTAATCAGCAGTGGCATTTGAAAAATACCGGACAATCCGGCAGCACACCGGGTGAAGACATCAATGTCGCGCCGGTATGGGAAAGCGGGAATACCGGGCAGGGCATTGTCATTGCGATTGTGGATGACGGGCTGAACTATTCTCATCCGGATGTTCTGCCCAATTACCGCCCTGAACTGAGCTATGATTTCAATTATAATGATTCTGATCCCAGCCCGTTCAGTTATGATTATCACGGAACAGCATGTGCCGGAGTTGCTGCTGCCGCAAGCAATACCACCTGCGGCGCAGGCGCTGCATACAGCGCGTATCTTTCCGCACTCAGATTGGTTGCGACTGCTGACACAGATGCGGATGATGCCCAAGCGCTTTCTTATAAATCTGACGCCATTCAGGTTTACAGCAGCAGTTGGGGACCCTCAGATGACGGAAGAACATTGGAAGGACCGGGGACGCTTCTGAGCGCCGCTCTTGAAAATAATATCAGAAACGGACGCGGCGGGCTTGGAAATATTTATGTCTGGGCAGGCGGTAACGGCGCAACCAGAGGAGATAATGCCAATTATGACGGCTATGCCAATTCGCGTTATACCATTGCTATCGGCGCAACAGATCATTCTGGAAAAAAGGCATATTACAGCGAACCCGGTGCGCCGCTGATTGCCTGCGCCCCCAGTGATGATGATTCCGCTTATATTATCACCATAAATTCTTCCGGCTGTAAGACCGATTTCGGCGGCACGTCTGCTGTTGCGCCAATGGTATCCGGCGTTATCGCGTTGATGCTTCATGCCAATCCCAATCTGGGCTGGCGGGATGTTCAGCATATTCTGATCAGAAGTGCTGTGCAGAATGATCCGACAGATTCGGACTGGAAACTCAACGGCGCAGGCTTTCACGTCAATCACAAATACGGATTCGGACGGGTGAATGCGGCAAAAGCCGTTGAGTTGTCCCAATTTTGGCAAAATGTGCCGAAAGAAGCGGCAACAATTTTGGGTGTTGGTAATGTTCGTGAAAAAAGCATCCCGGATAACAATTCTGCCGGTATTTCTTCAACAATTACAATCCCTCAGTCGTTCCGTCTGGAGCATGTCGAAGTCATTTTTCAGGCAAGTCATCCGTATCGCGGAGATTTGAAAATTGTGCTGACTTCGCCTTCGGGAATTCAGAGTGTGCTTGCAGAAACCCATTCTGACAGCAATGCGGATTATGATTGGAAATTTATGAGTGCGCGGCATTGGGGAGAATCTTCTGCCGGAAATTGGACATTGACCGTATCGGATTTGAGAAGCGGAAATACCGGCACGTTTGATGCGTGGGGATTGATTCTTTATGGAAATTATTCCGATCTTTCAGATGTCATCGGAGTTTTGAGGACATTGGCAGATATTCCGGCAGACGGAAAATTTATCCGCAACAATAAAACAATCGGAATGGAAGAGGCGATTTATTTTCTGCAACAAGCAGCAGGATTACGATAAGGAGACGAAAACTTGTTCGGCACATTGGTCAACACAGCCGCGATTATCGCAGGCAGTATTATCGGCATGATTCTCAAAGGCGGCATTCCCCGACATTATTCGGAGACCGTCATGCAGGGGACGGCGTTTCTTCCATTGTATTTGCGTCATCGCTCGGCATCGGCGTATTATTTTCCGCATTTTCCGTTCTGATATATCAGGGAATTATCTGCATAGGCGCAAGCCTGATCGTAAAATTTCTCACCCCCCCGGTGATTGCTCAGATGTCTTCGGTAGGCGGACTTCTGATTATGGCAATCGGATTCAATATCTTGGAATTTAAGCGAATAAAAATCGGCAACATGCTGCCTGCCATTTTTATCCCCCTGATTTATTTTATGATAACTCAGTTATTTCACCGATAATCCGAATATTGATGGGCAGAGTTCACCTTTCCGTTAATTTTCATTCCGAATCGCTGATATTACGTTATTTAACACCTACCCTCTTGACTCTGCAAGATAAACCTTATATATTCATTTTTGTGAAACTTTTATTTATTCAATATTTGAACACGCGGGGTTTGTGAAGTGAAAACAATCCTGGTGGTAGATGATGAAAAGATGATTCTCCGCCTTGCCACAGAGGCTCTTGAATCTCATGGAGAAGGCTTTAATGTCATTACGGCATTGAACGGCAAGCAGGCGACCCAGCTTCTCAGTTCCTCGAAGGTGGAATTGGTTCTGACCGACCTCAAAATGCCGGTCATGGACGGCTATGAACTGTTGTCATACATGAGCAAGAATTATCGGGATATTCCCGTCATCGTAATGACAGGCTTCGGTTCTCCTGAAATTGCCAAACGGCTCAGGCAGAAGGGAATTTTATATTATATTGAAAAGCCTTTTGAAATCAGCGCGTTAAGAGAAAAAGTCTCTGATGTGTTCACGGCAAAATCCAAAGGCTATATTCACGGATTTACGCTGGCAAATTTCCTTCAGACCGTTGAGGTGGAGCAGAAAACCACCACGCTCAGAGTCAGCGCGAAAGGGCGTGTGGGCTATCTGCATCTTGAAAACGGCGATCTGATGGATGCGGAAGCCGGCAATCTCAAGGGCGAGAGGGCTGCGATTGAGATTTTATGCTGGGACAACGCTGAAATTGAGATACAGGTGCTTCAGAACCGCAAAAAAACCATTGAAAGCTCCATGATGCACATTCTGCTGGAGGCGTCCAAAATAAAAGATGAAAAGGGCGCGGGCATTGCTTCGCCGCAGGACGAGCCTCTGGAAGATGCGATCCGGCTGGCGGAAGGGCATCATTTTAAAAAGGCACAGGAAATCATTGCCAAATATCTGAAGAGCAATCCCCGGACATACCTGGGCTGGCTATGGTATTCACGCATCATTGTTACGATGAAATCCATAGAAGCGTCCTTGTCAAATGCCGGAAAGCTTGCGCCCAAGGATCCGGAAATTGCCGAAGAGATCAGAAAATTAAATCTTGCCAAACAGAATTTACCCGCGGACGCTCAGATTCGGCGCTGTCCTTTCTGCTGGTGTCCGATGGAAATCCGCACGGTTCAATGTCCTTATTGTAAAACGCACCTGTTTATCCACAGCCGGTTTTTCAAATCATTAGGCACAGCAAATCGCAAAGTTCTGGAAGCTGCTGTTGAACGATACATGAAAGTCATCGGCGGAGAAAAAAATATCAATGCCCATTATTTTTTAGGCATTGCCCATCTGAATCTGGAAAACTGGGAAGAGGCGCTGAATCTGTTCCACAAGACCGTCAAGCTCGCTCCGGATAAGAAAATTTTCTCAGAACAACTGCGGTTGCTGCTCAATCACATGGCAATGGATTCCACAACTGTTGCGTTTGAAAAACAGGTGGCAGAAAAGGAACAGGAACAGGAAAAAACAGAGGAAGAACAAAGCCAAAAAGAGGTTAAACCGGCGGACAATAAGCCGGTTAAGAAAAAAGTGCTGGTGGTAGAAGACAGTTCCACCACCCGGAAAGTGATTGCCATTACGCTGGCTCAGAAAGGCTATGAAATCATTGAAGCCAAAGACGGACTTGAGGCGTTGAGCCGCCTGAACGAGGAAAAGCCGGATTTGGTGCTGCTGGATATTATTCTGCCCAAAATGGACGGCTACAAAATATTGTCTATTATCAAAGGCAACGCGGTATTCAAAGATATTCCGGTAATCATGCTGACCAGCCGAGACAGCTTCATGCACAAAGTCAAAGGGCGGCTTGCCGGATCAACCGCGTATCTTACCAAACCGTTCGATCCCAAAGTGTTGGTGGATACGATTGAAAAACATATCTGAGTTAGAAGTGAGAAGTGAGAAGTGAGAAGTGAGAAGTGATTTCTCAATTCTCATTTCTTCAATTCTCATTTCAAGGGGAAGTGAGAAATGAAAAAGCCTAAGATATTGGTGGTGGATGACAGTCCTACGCATCTCAAACTGATAAGTGAGCCGTTGCTCGCCAAAGGGTATGAGGTGATTACGGCGTCAGATGGCGAAGAGGCGCTTGCAAAAGCTGAAACCGAACAGCCCGCGCTGATGGTGTTGGATGTGATTATGCCCAAACGGAACGGATTCAAAGTGTGCCGGGATGTGAAAACCCATGCGAAATACAGGGGAATCAAGGTGATTCTTCTGACCAGCAAAAATCAGCCCAGTGATAAATTCTGGGGTGAAAAACAGGGCGCGGATTTGTATATGACCAAGCCGTTTACCGAAGAAGAACTGGCGTCTGCTATTGAAAAACTGTTGTAGGAACGGATATGAAAGCTGAACCTGTTTCTCAATTGTCTGCTATTCCGTCTCTGGAAAAGCTGATTGCGGAAATTGATCGGGAAATTGATATTTTTCCGTCTGCTGACAGAAAAATGCCTGTCCGATCATACAGCCGAAAACAGTATATCCGGTTTTTATTGGGAGATATGCTGTTTGCCATTCCGTTATCCGCTGCTACGGAAATCGGTCATCTCCCGAATGTTACGCCTCTGCCGAATCTGCCGGAATGGGTTATGGGCGTAAGCAATATCCGGGGGGAAATCATTTCGATTGCGGATATAAAACTGTTTTTCGGGCTGCCCTCTCAGGGCGTAAAACGGGATTCCCGATTTATCGTTATCCGGGATCAGAATATGAAAGTCGGTCTGATAGTGGATAAAGTGATAGGAATATTTTCAATCGATCATAATGAGATTGAAATTCAGGAAAATCCGTATCAGAAATCCGATGATGCCGGGGTGTCCGCTTATGTTTCAGGCATTGTCATTACTCAGGACGGACTGATGAATCTTATGGATACTGATAAATTGCTGTCTTCTCCCTTAATGAATGCTTTCAGAGATGAATAACCGTGCCATGAAACAACAAGATACTGACAGTTATGATAAAAGCCCTCAGATGTCCGACGAAGAGTATCTTCGGTGGCGGAATCTGATTCAGGAACGCATGGGGCTTTGCATTCGGGAAACCCGGATGGATTTTTTAAAGCGCAGGCTTTGGGAGCGGATGCGGTATCTGACCATTCCGAATTACAGGGATTATTATGAATTTATTCTCAGAAAAGATCAGAATCGGACCGAATGGCAGCATCTTCTGGAACTTCTGGTGAATTGCCAATCTGCTTTTTTCCGGCATCTTCCATCGTATGATGCGCTGATGAATACGGTATTGCCTGAAATCGCAAAAAATTATTTTCCGCAGAAACAGACGCTTTCTTTTTGGAGCGTGGGCTGTTCCAGAGGTCAGGAAACCTATTCTCTGTCAATGGCATTTCACCATATTCTGGGGCAGAACACCCATTTGAACGCCTCTGTCATTGGCACGGATATCAGCTTCAGGGCATTGGAAAGAGCCAGAAAAGCAGAATATTCTTTTCTTGAAGTACGCGACATGCCGGATATTTTCAGAGAAAAATACATGACCGAGCTTGGAAAATCAGATGCCAAGGAAGGAAAAAGCATCCTGCTGAATAAACATCTGGTGAAATATCGGGTTAACGAGCAGCTCCGAAAGCCGGTTACATTCAGATTTTTCAATCTCAATTTGCCGAAAACAGATGATATTCCGCTTCAGGATATTATTTTCTGCCAAAATGTGTTTATCTATTTCAGCATTGAAGATCGCGCCAAAAGCATTTCTCTGCTTCTCAAACATCTTAAACCCGGAGGTTATCTGTTTTTAGGTCCGGGCGAAGCCGTAGGAATCAAAGTCAGCGGCGCAACGCTCACGCATTTCAAAGATACGCTCTGCTACAAACGCACCCGCGAGGAAGTTCATGTCCAGATCACCCAGAGATGAGATTATCCGGGGATATGTCGAAGAAGTAAAGACCTATATTCCTTCTCTGATTCAGGGAATTGACACGCTTAGGAAAACACCTGAACAATATCAAGCGCTTGAAGAAATTCACCGTCTGGTTCATACCATCAAAGGCGCGTCCTCAATGGTCGGCATATACGGACTGAGCCATATTGCCTATCAGATGGAGGAAGCGATTTCGGAGATTCTTTCCGGCGCGATTCCGTTAGACCATCAGACCCTTGACGTGATGCGCTTTACCGTGGATCAGTTTCAGAAATACTGCGACGATCTGGTGAGCAAAGGCGTCAACGCCCGCACTATGCTGACAGAGACCGCGCTTGCTTTCAGGCGCCTTAAAAGCCTTCCGCCGGAAGAAGATGCGTCCTCATTGGCGCAGATACTTGAAAATATTTCCGAATACGAAGGTCAGACCGAGGAGCCGCAGAAAACCGGCGATGATCTTCCTTCAGCAGAACTGATGGAACACTTTTATGAACAAGCCGAAGGGGCGCTGAACGGGCTGCATCAGGCAGTAAATGCGATGGAAAAACCTTCGGGCTATGAGAAAAATATTGTCCGAATCCGCGACTCGTTGGTTACGCTCAGAAACGCCGCGCTGACTGTCAGATTGACAGATTTTGCACAATGGCTGGAAGGACTGGAAAATTTTTCAGACAGGTTTTGCGGGAATGTTTCCGAAATCACGCATGACATCGTTGCCATGCTCAGAGATTCTGCCGAGATGATCGAACTTCTGATCGCAAATCCCGAAGAAGCGCGTTCTGAAGAAGCCATGTCAATGTTAGAAAAGTTTACCCCTCCCCCGCCCCCTCCCCGGAACGGAGAGGGGAGTTCCCCGATTTCCCACCCTGCCCTTTCAGGGAAGGGGGATGGGGGGTTAGGTGCTGAAGAGGATGAACCGGAAATTCTGCCGGAGCTTCTTGAAAGCTTTTATGACGAGGCAAAAGAGCATATTGAGGATTTGGATGGCTCTTTGAACCTGCTTGAATCCCAGATTGTCGAACCGATGGAGATGTCTTCGGGACAACGGGAAACGGTTCGTAAAATTCGGCGCTCTGTTCATACGCTCAAAGGCGCGTCAGCCGTGATCGGGCTTTCCAATATATCTTCATGGGCGCATATTATGGAGGATTTTTTAGATTGGCTGTTTGAAACCGCGCAGACCATTAATCCTGAAATTGTGGGCGTGTTGGTGGACTCTGCGGATTTGCTGGAGCGCATCATCGCCAATCCCAAAAATTCTCAAAGCTATAAGGCACAGGCAATCCAATCGGTCTATAACAGAATCATGGGAATTCAGCCCATCCCTCAACCCCTCCCCCAACCCCTCCCCGAAACGGAGAGGGGAGAGACTCCCCCCCCTTCCCTTTCAGGGAAGGGGGGCAGGGGGGTTAGGTTAGAAAGTCAGAAAAAACTTGAAGAAATGCTTTCGCCCCGCATTCTGTTCAGCGATTTATCTGAAGAAGAAGAAGAAATTGTCGGAGAGCCGATTCAGCAGCAGCAGGGCAGAACCCTTCGAGTCGGCATGGAAAAAGTTGACGAATTGGTCAATCTGAGCGGCGAATTATTTATTGCCTTGAGTGCGTTTGACCAGAAAATGGAACTCTTATCTGATTCCATTGCGGAGTTGGATTTATCCCGAAACCGCCTCAAAGATATTGCGCGGGATATGGAAGTGGGCTATGAGGTCAAGGCATTGGAGCGGAAATTGGAGACCGCCATATCAGCACGCGACTACGCGCCGGTTGAAAAATCTCCGATAGATTATATTCATCAGGATGATGATGAAACTTTTGAGGATTTTGACAGTCTTGAGCTGGATCGCTATTCCGAGTTAAGCCTGATTATTCGGATGCTCAATGAATCTGCAATTGATATCGGCGCAATTTATTCTCATCTGACCAACCTTTATACGGATTTTGACGGGCATATCAACCGGCAGCGGGTACTATTGAGCGAACTTCAGGACAAAATGATGCGGGTCCGCATGGTGCCGATGGCTGCGATTACCAACAAACTCCGCCGGATTGTGCGCGATGTTTCAGGCAAATTAGGCAAAAAGATCCGCTTAGTCATCACCGGCGCGGAAATTGAGTTAGATCGCGTGATCTGGGAAAAAATTACAGACCCCATGATGCACCTGCTCAGAAATGCCGCAGATCACGGCATTGAGCCGCCCGCGCTTCGTCAGACAATGGGAAAACCTTCTGTGGCAACGATCCGATTATCTGCTTCACGCGAAGGCAATCAGGTGGTGATCCGGGTTACAGATGACGGCTCCGGTCTGAACTATGACGCTATCCGGGAAACTGCCCGAAAAGCCGGGCTTTCAGATCGCATAGATGAAATGAACGAAGAAGAACTGACCTCTCTTATCTTTCGTCCCGGATTCAGTACGCGAGGTAAAATCAGCGAAGTATCCGGGCGCGGTGTCGGTATGGACGTGATTCGGGAAAATGTTCAGGAACTCAAAGGCACGATCCGGGTATCTTCATGGAAAGACAAAGGAACTCAGTTCACCATCCGTATTCCGCTGACGCTGGCTGCTGTTCGGGCGTTGCTGCTGGTCAGCAACGGGCAGCAGTTCGCGCTTGCCTTGAACGAAGTCAGCGAAATCATGCGGATTGATCCGGCAAATATTACCCACGAGCCTGAAGATGCGGCAACCATCGGTCATAAGGTTCTGCCCTTGTATTATCTGAGCAAGGTTTTGAATATGAAACGTAAAGAAGATGCGTCAGAATCGGCGTCTTCTTTTGAACACCCGATTGTTCTGGTGATTCACGCCGGCGGAAGAAAAGCCGCGCTGATTATTGATGCGATTGTGGGGCAGCGGGAAATCGTCATTAAAAGCACCGGCTCTCATCTGCGTCATGTCAAGGGCATTTCGGGCGCGACCATCATGGGCGATGGCAGCGTGGTGCCGATTCTCAATCTTGAAGAGCTGATATGGGGCAAAACCGTTGTTCCTGATATGACGTTTGCGGCATCAGGGATTGCGCCTGAAAAAGTTCTGGAAATTATGATTGTGGATGATTCGGTCAGCATCCGTCAGGTCGTATCCCGACTGATTGAAGAACAGGGCTGGAAAGCGCATACCGCCAAAGACGGGCTTGATGCGTTGGAAAAACTGCGCGAGATCAGACCGGATATCATTGTATTGGATATTGAAATGCCACGCATGAACGGCTATGAATTTTTAAGCGCGGTCAAAGCAGATATGACCTATCAGAACATTCCGGTGGTCATGCTCACCTCCCGGACAACCGCCAAACACCGGGAAAAAGCATTGGCACTGGGGGCTAAAGGCTTTACCATCAAGCCCTATAACAAAGATGAATTTGTCAATGTCATCCTCAAACTGACGGATCACTGAAGAAGTGAGAAATGAGAAGTGAGAAGGAGATAAGAAGATGCGGGCAATTATAACCACGACGTTTTTGTTGTGTTGCAGCAACATATTTATGACGTTTGCGTGGTACGGACATTTGAAAAATCTTTCAAACAAACCTTGGATTATCGCGGCGCTGATCAGTTGGGGAATCGCGCTGTTTGAATATCTGATTCAGGTGCCTGCCAACAGAATCGGTTTTCAGGCAATGGATCTGGGACAGCTTAAAATTCTTCAGGAAGCGATTACCCTCTCAATTTTTGTTCCGTTTTCGGTTTTTTTTATGAAAGAGCAGATGCGATTGGACTTTTTATGGGCGGGGCTTTGCATTCTGGGGGCTGTTTTCTTTATTTTTCGCCAAAAAATGTTCGGATAATATGATGAGATCATTGCTTTAATCTGTTTTTTTTCGGGAATCGTCCATCTGCTCCGAAATTATGGCAAGTGATTGTAATACATAGTATTTCTTCTCAGAGATAGCTGACAGATACACCGGCTTTTTATCTGATTCAAAATACCAAATATCCTGATTTTGCGGCATATTCGATATTTTCGGATCGTTAAGTTTGTCAAGCGCATGGTTCAGATACGTTACAGCCGATTTAAAGTTTTTCATCTTGCGATAAACATTGGCAATCTCGCAATACACCAGAATATAAAACTTATCGTCTCTTAAAATTTTATTATAAAATTCAAGGGATTTTTCATATTGTCCGGTTTTGGAATACAGATATGCCAGATTTGTCAGATACGGCGTACTGAGTTCCGAATATTGAACCGCTTTTTCAAAATTATCAAGGGCTTCTTTATCTTTTCCCTGAATATTGAGCAAAACGCCGAGACTGAAAAAGGCTTCTGCAAAAGATGAATCAAGAGATATGGCTTTTTCATAATGCTGCTGGGCTTTTGCGGCATCATCATAAGCGTGTAAATGCCCCAAAAGCAGATGAACAAAGGGATTGTCAGGAGACTGTCTGAGAAGGCGGTCTGCGGTACGCCTGATATTTTCAATCGGCTCTGTATTGTTTTTCAATTCTTCCAAAGCCTTAACAATTTCTAATCCCTCGGCGGACTTGGCATTTTCTTTATCAGAATTGAATGCTTTCTGATATTCGGCGGTTGCTTTTTCATACTGACCGATTTTGAGAAAATCATTTGCAACGGAAAGATGGCGATCAAGAATCTGCTTTCGGACATACCAGCTATGACCAAAATAAATCAGCAATATCAGGACTATAATTAGCAAAATCGCAGAGATTGATGAAACAATGCGATTGGAGATGAACCAATTCAGCGTAACGGTAACGATATTTCCTTTACCGGCAATCTGAATGCTTTTGTCAACATTGCCGCCTGTGTGGGTAGAGCTATTATTTTTCATTTTT
>DYRC01000021.1:0-5980 GCA_020718925.1 Desulfonema limicola | reverse complement strand
AATGCTTTTGTCAACATTGCCGCCTGTGTGGGTAGAGCTATTATTTTTCATTTTTATTCTTTTTCTGCTTTGGATTCCAAAATTCTTCGTGCAACATCTCTTGCGATTTCCAAAGTTTCAATAACCGTTCGTCCCTGAGCAACCAAGCCCTGAATATCTTCTGAGGTCGCAAGATAATATCCTTCAGGAAGTTTTTCTATCTGAACATTGATTATTTTTTCCATATTCAAATTCCTCTCATTCATTTATTTCCCGGAAATGAATTTCCGGGCTATTATGTGTCGTCCTGATTGGACTCTGATTTGAAAAAACGATCAAAACCTTTTTGTTTCAATCCTTTTTTGAGCGTTTTATCACCTGTCCAGAGCAGTCCTTCCAGTTCTAAGGTCAGTGCTACATGCGGCGTATCACTTTCATCAATATCCTTGCATAAATCATACGCTGATTTCCGATTTTCCGGTTTTATCAAATCTTCTTTATACAATATGAGTTTTTTCAGAAGGATATACAACAAACGTATCACATCATCTTCTGATAAACGGGAAGCATTGACAATCTTTTCTTTGCGCCTGAAAATCTCAATAAAAACAAGCTCACATATATAAAAGCTATGTTCTGATTTCAGCATTATCTCCACAAAGTCAGACTGTCCGCTCAACAGTGCCGAAAAAATAATATTGGTGTCAACAATAATCCGTTGAGATGAGTTCATAGCTTATCCTTCTATGAACTTATGTCTGATCTGATCCCACACACTCCGATCAACTTCATCTGCAAAATCCGAAGCTTGCTGTTCTGTCAACTGACTGCGCTTCCGAACGGATTCAAAAACAATGTAATCCAAAAATTTCGATAGCATGTCATGATCTATCATATCCGTATGAAATCTGACGATCACTTCCTGTTTTTCAACGGCAATGCTGTAAGGTGATATATAAGGCATATTTTTCCCTTTCATTTCAGATTATTTCGATTTACAGTCCCGGAAATGAATTTCCGGGCTATTATGTGCCGTCCCGATGGGACTCTGATTTGTCCCGTAGGGACATCCCATAATAGCGCGGCAATTTATTGCCGTGAGGTGATTGCCATGAGGTTATTTACACGCCTTCCCCTCACGACACCCGATAGCAAACGGATCGCCGTGAATGTAGCGCATGGGAATCTGCTCGTAGCCCCATTTCTGCTGCGTGATTTTCGGCACTTCTTCCCGGACATAATCCGCCAATTCGTTAATCTCAACCGTGCCGTTGTTATTGCCCTGCAAATCCGCCTTGCCTTTCAAGCCTTCCAGCAAGGTGTATGTGAACACCCCGTGTTTTTCATGCCCTTCCAAAGCCTGTTCGAGTTCCGAACTTTCCGCAAGCATCGCGCGTCCGGTTGCCCGCATCAGCCGATCAAGGGCTGTTTTCTCAACTATGCCGCGTGAATTAAGAGAAGCTATCGTTTTGGAAAATCCGCCAGATCCGCAGGTATCCAGAATCACAAGGCTTTTCAACGCTGAAATCTTGGCTAAGAGCTTTTGGAATTTCTCCTGATTCACGCTCTGCCGGCGCACAACATCCGAATTTTCATACAGCAAATCAGCCGGAATAAAATGATAATCGCCGTCAAGCGTCATGCCATGACCTGCCAGATACAGCACAAACACATCCCCGGCTTTGACGATTTTTGCCAAGTCCTCAAATGCCGCTTCAATGCCTGAAACCGTTGCTGATTGCTCTGTCAGGGTTTTGACCGACACATTGTTAAACAAATCTTTGCCCCGGACTTTGAGTTCTTCTGCCATCAGCAACGCATCCTGCGCCGCATATTTCAATTGCAAAGAACGATCCCGATATGCAGAAACACCGATGCAAAGCGCGTACAAATCCGGCGGCTGCGAACTCGGATCATTGACGTTGACGGTTATTTTCACCGGCTTGGATTCAATCTTATTTTCGGCATTGAACGCTACTGCTTCGACAATGTGTTTTCCGGGCGTGAGCGTCAGTTTCCGGCTCTCTTCAGACGTGAAAGGCTCATAAGGCGCACGGCGTTTGATGTCCACAGGACGGGCAGAAATATCTCCCAAAGCAACGCCGTCAACACGATACACGATTTTTCCGATACCGCCGCCTTTGTCGTTAAGCTTCAGATTCAGCGTGAAATCACGGCTTTTCAGATTGACCTCTTTCTCATGCAGGGCTTCCAACTCCGGCGGCAGCCCTGAAGATAAAATGCGTTCAATATTTCCGATTTTGCTCAGTTCTTCCTGAATTTCCTTTTCATATCCGCCTTGCAGACGTTTGGACACCAGATCAGGGCGGTAGAACTGCTGATACAATTGGTCAACCCTGATGTACTCTGCGGCTTTGTCCTGTCCACGATTGATGTGATAGCCGATGTATTTTGCCCCGCCCGGAGACGCATTGAAAAAGCCTTCTTCTGTCCAGACTACCCATTCGTTGTCTTTGGATACGAAGATGCTCAGGATGGGAAGGATTTTGCGTTTGCCCTGACGCAACTCTTTCAAATCCCAAAGCTTGATGATTTGGTCATCACCGCCGGATAGCAGACGGTCGCCGTCAATGGCAATGCTATAAACTTCTCCGGTATGCCCTATAAAATCGGCAATCTGTTCGCCTTCAAGGTTGTATGCTTTTAGAAAACCGTTGCTTCCGCCGGATATGATTGTGCCATCAGCAGTAAAGCCGTAAGTTCTATGTCTCATTCCGTTTGTTGAACCTCTGACAATGCGGCGTACAGTCTGTCTGTTTTTCTGAATCAGCAGCACAGCGTCTTCACGACCATAATCCCCGCCTTTTTCATGGCTCAGGGTGTAATCTTCATATTGTGCGGATATTCTTTGAAAATTTGAGAAATCCTTTGAAGGATATGCTTCAAATTTGGACAAATCAAAGGCTTTTTCCAACTTTGTTTTACGTTCAGATAATGTTTGAGCAATACTTCCGAAAGCTACCGTATCCCCTGAAACCCCGACAGCCCATATCGTGTCGCTATCACCGGCAATATGCCCTTTGGTTTTGCCGGTGCGGGGATTCCAAAAATAGATGTCTTTATTATTCCCTCCGCCGGTGATAGCAGTGTCATTATCTGAAAAAGCAACTGCTGGGGTAAGATTATTATGCTCTTTAAAGGATTGTATCAATTTCAAATTCTGCTCAGTATCATAAACATTGCAATTGAACGGATTATCACCAGTTCCAGCCAGCAGCAATTTCCCATCCGGCGAAAAGGCAAGCCCTGCCGGCATGGTTTCAGAATCAATGGTTCTGATATGCTTCAGGTCATGGTCAAAAATATTGATTTTGTTATCATATCCTGCGCTGGCAATGTATTTCTTGCTGATTGCCAAATAATTCGTTTTATCCTGATGAGAAAACGATGCCAGCTTTTTCTTCTGATTCAGGGAATACAGAATGACCTGATTATCTAAAGCTGCGGATACGATGCGATAATCGCCTTTGTATGGAAATATTCTGACAGCATAAACATAGTTCTGATGTTCTTCGAAGGTATGAATCAGGCTGAAATCATTGCGGACATCCCATATTTTTACCGAATTATCTGTTGCCCCGGAAGCCAAATAGCGACCGTCCGAACTGAAAGATAAATCTTCAACCACATTTGAGTGAGATTTCAATATGCGGAGCAGTTGTCCGGTGGGGAAATGGTAAATACGGATTCTCGGATTGTCCGAAGAACCGGGAACTCCGCCTAAAAATCCCCCCACTGCCAAAGACTGATCATCCGGCGACAGCGCAATGGCAAAGATTTCCCCAAAACCATCTCCGATTTCTCCCAGAATCTTCCGCACCTCTTTTTTTGTCTGCATATCCCAAACACGAATAGTTTTGTCATCACTGCATGAAATCAGATATTTTTTATCAGAAGTAACGGCAAATTTCTGAATTTTGCTCGTATGCCCGCCGGTATCCAAGCGCAGGATGGGCTTGAGGTTTTCGGCGACAGGTTCGGGCTTTTGCTGTATAACGGGTTCAGGCTTTTGCTGTGCAACGGGTTCGGGCTTTACCGGCACTTCCGAACAAGCTGCTGCTGCCAATATCAACATGCAGATAATGATGATGTTGCGGGTCATGGGTGTTGCTCCTTTCTGTTTATCTCCCTCTCCGCACCGGGCAGAGTATCGGGTGAGGGGAGAATTTTTTGTCATTTCATTCGCCCCGAAATAAATTTCAGGGCTAGAAGCTGAAGCAGGCTGAAGCCAAGCTCATAACAGCGTCATTTATGACGCTTCAGCTTCTATCCGGGCGATTTATCGCTCGGTTGCGGTGTTGTTCATTTTGTCATTATGGTAAATATTCCAAATCATTCAAATCTTTATGCCTGCCGCTTGCTTTCTTATTAATTTTCAGATGACGGAGGCTGATGAGACTGACTTCGATGCCGTCCATTATATCTGTTACGCGTTCCGAATAACATTCTTCAAATTTTACGCCCGAAATTGTGGTTACGATTTCAAGCCGCATAGGCGGAACTCCCATTCGCACAATATTTTTCTCCTGTAAAAACAGCCCGGCTGTCAGATCGGGAGTATTGAAGCCGAAATCTTTCAAAGCAGCAACTATTTTTTCAGCATTAGCAGGATTAACGGCTATCCAGATGTCCATGTCATGAGTGGCTCTGGGATATCCGTAATATCCTACGGCATACCCGCCGATAAGCAGGTATTCAGCTTTGTGTTCTTTCAGCAATTTCAAGAACTCTCCGAAGTCGGGAGGCAGCATTATATCCATAGTTTGTCCTTCTCAGAATTTCGATGTATTGCAAACGCTCATGAGGTGTACGCGAGTGCCAGTAAGTTTTCAAATCCGATTTATCAAAAAGAGTTGCCGTAGAAATAGCAGTTTTGTCAATTCTCATGTAAGGCGCATTAATTTTTTCGTCCATAAAGCAAATCCTTTTTTCTGATTAGAATATGATGGTTGCGGATCAATAACATCTTTTGAGATTTTCAGCAATAAATGGAATCCCGATTGAATTCATCCTGAAAATCCAATAGGTTTTCATAAAAAGCCATCCATTCCATAACGTCCGTATCATCTCCCAAACGTCCCTGATGATATTCTTCCCATGCGTTATCACTGTTTTTATGATAACGATCTTCAAAGACAGCCAATTTCTGTCTGACCTTTTGAATTTTGAAACGGCATTTATCTGCTTCGATTTCGGCAAGATTTTTCAGGCTGTCTCTGACCCGTTCTTCGCCGAAGGTGTTCACCATTTGTTTAAGCTGATGGTCTATATTCATATTCTGCCTCGCTGTTATCATATCGTTGATACCTGATTCACACAATTACCATATCAGACGAATACGGCGATTTCAACACCCTGACTTGCCGGTTGATGCGATCAGCCGATTTCTCCTGTGCCAATTCAAGATCATAACGAACTTGCAGGCGCAGCCAGACTTCCGCACTTGTTCCGAAATATCTTGCCAGCCGCAATGCCGTATTCGGTGTAATCGGTCGTTTTCCCTGAATGATCTGAGAGATTCTCAACGATGGCAAACCAATATCTTTTGCAACACGATACGGTGTAAGATCGAGCGGTTTCATAAAATCTTCCAATAAAACTTCACCGGGATGGATAGCTGATAATGTGTTCATAGGTAGCTCTCTAATGATAGTCTGTGATTTCAACATTATAGGCGTTATTGTTGATCCATGAAAAACAGATACGCCATTGATCGTTTATGCGAATACTGTACTGTCCGAAACAATTGCCTTTCAAGGCTTCAAGCCGATTGCCGGGCGGTGCGAGCAAATCCTGAAGATTCTCTGCGTCGTGAAGATAAAGCAGTTTCCGCCGCGCAGTTCTCTGAATATCAGGTGGAATTTTTCGGGAAACCTCAGATTTGAAAATTTTCTCGGTTTCTTTGTTCGCATAACTTTTTATCACTCTGCTTATTCCCCGAACACCGCATCCATATCAATACTCAGTCCGGGCAGAGCTT
>DYRC01000234.1 GCA_020718925.1 Desulfonema limicola | reverse complement strand
TAGGTCTCTTCCTGTCAAATATCTTAATTTGCGATCTAATGAAGAACTGCTTGTCCAACGTTGCAAAAAACGGCCTGCTATTATATTGGGGAATAGCGTTGATTGTTATCCGTTCATAACTAAAATACTTAAAAATACAACAAAAATGCACCAGCAGAAAGACTGCTTATTTGTCATTCCTTGTTACAGAACTATGGAAAAAACCTATGGAAGCGGGATTATTCAGCCCATAGTAGAATATACCAAGTGTATGATGTATAGACAATTTTTTTATATTCCTCCTATCAAAGATTTTAAAGAAACAATTGCACGTTTCGATAGGATACAAATCGTGATTGGCAGGTCTCCGGCTTCGATAGAGCCATCGGATGTTTGTCTATCAGAAGATATTTTTAATCTGTTTGTATCTATGTTTATCTTCTGTATTTCTGGTAGAACCGATCCTATGTTTGACGATATAAGAGAGTTGGTTAGGAGTGCTTGCCCTGAACAGCCATAATTTAACCCATCTGACGCAACCCATATTGCATGTTCGGAAAGCGGCAGGAGCGATATTTTTCTGACAACGGATGACAAACTTCTCAAACTATCCCGAAGAATGAGAACCGAATTGAATGTCAAAGTAGCAAATCCTTTATCCTGGTTTATGGAGGTAGTATGATTTCGGAATCTGCAAATTTATACCAAATCCGTCAGAGAGGCGTTGAAGTACTGAATCGTGAACTCGGACCGGTTGCAACAATCCGATTTTTACAACAATATGAGGTCGGTATCGGAGATTATTCGATTGAAAGGCATCAATGGCTTGATAAAATGAATATTGATGATATTGCAGAAGCAGCACATAAAAGAAGAAAAAGTAAAAAATGGCAATAAAATCATTTCCTACAGATGGATATTGCTTTCTGTTCACGCGGAAAACGACAAGGTCAGAGCCGATCCGTTTCAGGAGATAGAAATTGCCTAGGGAATCTCTGGTCTGAGACAGAAGAATAATCCGGATGAACATGGTTAATGAATATAACGTGTATGAAATAAAATTTATCTTTTGTTACAGATAGTTATAGCTTGTTTTTACAAAAATATGGTATCATCTTTGAATAGTTGTTTACGAAAATCCTAACCATCAGTTGCAGTTGATGCCTTACGCCCGCTAAACTTTGTATCAGGCTTATAAATTCTAAAATTATTACAGATATTTATAATTGAATTTTTGCTAAAATGTGATATTGACTTAAATTAAAAGGCAGGAAGATCGCTCCTCCTGCCTTGTTGCTTAACACGTCTGTTCTCTGAAAAAAAGCTTATCCCTGAACCTGTTTCTGAATAGCTTCTACGATTTCCGGGTTGGCAAGAGTCATAACATCGCCAATATCCGTCTTGTTGGAAATAGCACCCAGAACACGGCGCATGATCTTTCCGGAGCGGGTCTTAGGCATATCCGGAACAATCCAAACCTTTCTGGGTCTTGCGATTGCGCCGATTTCCTTGACAATTGCATCGGAAATTCTCTTGGCAAGTTCGGGAGTAGCTGCAATTCCGGGTTTCAATGCGATATACAGATCAGGTTCTATACCCTTGATGTCGTGTTTGACCGGAACAACCGCTGATTCGGCAACTTCAGGCACGGTCAGCGCGGCTGACTCAAGTTCTTTAGTTCCCAAACGATGTCCTGATACGTTGATAACATCGTCAATACGTCCCAGAATACGAACATATCCGTCGGCTGCTTCAACAGCGGCATCGCCGGTCAGATAGGGCCAATCCTGCCATCTTTTGCTCTTGGGATCCTTGCAGTATCTGGCAAAATACTGGCGGACAAATCTTTCACGGTCTCCCCAGATGGTCTGCATCAAGCCGGGCCATGGATTCTGAATACAGATATTGCCTGCCTTGCCGCATCCGGCAGGAAGTACATTGCCGTCTTCGTCATATACAATCGGGTGAATACCGGGAACGCCGGGTCCGCAACTGCCGGGTTTCATAGCCCTGAGCGCAGGAATCGTGCTGCACAGGAAGCCGCCGGTTTCAGTCTGCCACCATGTATCAACAATCGCAGCCTTGCCTTTGCCGACCACATTATAATACCACTTCCAGACTTCCGGTTCAATCGGCTCGCCTACGGTGGTCATGTGTTTAAATTCATAATTGTATTTTGCCGGTTCATCCGGACCGATCTTTCTCAATGCGCGAATTGCGGTAGGAGCCGTGTGGAAAATATTGACGCCCAGATCCTGAGCAATTCTCCAGCAGCGTCCTGCATCCGGATAGTTGGGAATACCTTCGTAAATAACAGAAGACGCACACAATGCAAGAGGTCCATAGACAATGTAGGAATGTCCTGTAATCCAGCCGATGTCAGCCATACACCAATAAACATCTTCGGGATGAATATCCTGAATATATTTTGATGTGCCGGTTACATAAGCCAGATAACCGCCGGTGCTGTGACATGCGCCTTTGGGTTTTCCGGTTGTGCCGCTGGTGTACATCAGGAACAACGGAGCTTCGGCAGGCATCTGAACAGGCTCAACTCGCTTGCCATAGTATTTTTTCAAGACGTCATTGACAAAATAATCGCGCCCATCCACCATCGGCGTATTCGGTGCGGAGTATTTGCCTGGATAACGCTGCCATACCAGAACTTTATCAACTTTCTGTCCGTCTTTGGCTGCTTCAGCTACGGCAGTGTCGGCTTTTTCTTTATGATCAAGGAGTTGTCCGCCGCGATAATAGCCATCCATAGTGATCAGGATTTTGCTCTGAGAGTCAACAACTCTGTCTGCCGCAGCTTTGCCTGAGAAACCACCGAATACCTGAGAGTGAATAACGCCGAGTCGCGCACAAGCCAGCATGGTAATCGGAAGTTCGGCAGACATGGGCATATGCAGTGTAACACGGTCGCCAGCTTTGAGTCCGCAGAAATCCTGAAGCACTGCAGCAAATTCATTTACCCGAACAAAGAGTTCCTGATAGGTGATGTGATCCACTCTTTCAGTTTCTAATTCCGGTACAAAGTGAATCGCCGTCTTGTTTCTGTTTTTTTCAAGATGACGGTCAATGCAGTTATAAGACGCATTGATTTTGCCGCCTTTGAACCACTTGAAACAGGGTGCATCGCTGGTATCCAGAATCTCATCCCAATATTTGTACCATGTGAGCAGATCAGCATACTCTTTGAAACAATCCGGAAAATTTTTCAGGCTGAATCGCTCATAAACATTTTCATCTGTCATGTTTGACTGAGCAATGAATTTTACCGAAGGTTCATACACTCCTTCTTCCTGCCAGTGTACCGCAATCTGTGCTTCGTTTGCCTCTGTTCCTTCTTCTACTTTCGACATGATGACTACTCCCTCCGTTGATTTGATAAATTTTATTCAAAAAGTTAAAGAGTTTCTCAAAATGTTTCGCCGAAAATTAAGCTGCATTGGGATTGCCGCTGAATTCAGCATAAGATGGACGTTTGGTGAACTTTGCCAAAGCAACGCCGATAACCAGCAATACTCCGGAGATATAGAACGCATTATCAAGGCTGCCTGTCCAGTCTTTAATACTTCCGCCTAATCTTGCCATGAAAAATCCGATTCCCCAGCCCATAAACACCAAGCCGTAATTGAATCCGAGATTTTTGGGTCCGTAAAAGTCCCCTGTGAATGACGGCATCAGAGAAAGTCCGCCGCCGTACTGCCAATATGCTATTCCTACAGCGATAAAAAGTAAAAATACGCTCTGGCTGCTGATAATAATGGGCAGGGCAAACAGACACACTGCCGACAAACCGCAGTTGAGCATATACGCATTGACGCGACCTATTTTATCAGAATACCAGCCCGTACCGACTCGTCCGCATGCATTGACCAGACCGCCGTAAGAGACCAATAACCATGAGTTTACAACAAAGAATTGAATTTTTTTAGCAGATATTGCCAGCAGTCCGGCTGCATTTGCAATAATCAGAAGTCCTGACTGGGTGGTGATGATAAACATGAATACCAGAGCGTAAAACTGCCATGTCTTGAACAGATCAGCGGCTTCCCAATTGTGAGAAGTTGATGCAGCCGCCTGTTTGGCTGTCTGTGCCACTTTTGCTGCCGGAGGAACATAGCCCGGAGGAGGAATTTTCAATAACTGACCGGCAATGATGACGACTACGGCAAAAAATATGCCCAGTATGATAAAGCTTTTTGAAAGTCCGTAGCTTGTAATCAGCAGCTGCGCCAAAGGACTGATATAAAGAGCCGCTCCGCCGTATCCGCCTACCACAAGACCCGAAATCAATCCGCGACGATGAGGTCCGAACCATTTCAATGCCGCAGGCGTGGGTGCGGCATAACCGATCCCCATGCCGATACCTCCGAGAATACCGAAACCGATAATCAATCCGGCATAACTCTGCATCATACCTGAAAGAATACATCCGGCAGCAACAAACAGTCCGCCTAAAGTCGCGCCGAATTTGGGGCTGATCTTATCCTGAATACGTCCGCCGGGAATCATAAATACGGCAAACAGAATAACGCATAACGAAAACGGGGTTGCCGCTTCGGCGTTGGTCAGATAAGTCCATCCCTCGTTCAAGCCGGTCATCGCTTTTCCGGCATCCTTCACATTGATCAGTTCCTTGCTCCACATACTCCATGCGTACAGGATACCCAGACAGAGGTTGATTGCCGTGCCTGCAAAAGTGGTTATCCATGCTTGGGTAGGTTCTTTTTCCAATTCTGCCATGATTGTTTTATCTCCTTTCTTTTATCAAGGGGAGAATCCCCCCATTTTCAATTGGTTAAAATCTGAATCCGACGCGTCCCACGCTTATTCTGATGCTAATTCGGGTGAGACTTCTTTTTTCCCCCATCCCTATCCATTCCCCCCTCCTCTTTCTGACTTATTAAAATCTTTATGAATTCCACGCACAAGAATATCAACGGCGATCTCCAGAGTTTCTTTGAGATAATTTTTATCGCCGCTTATGAGCTTTTTGCTTTCTTCCCACAACACCAGCCCTGAAAACATCCCCCAAAAAATATCTGCCAACGCCACCGGATGGTTTTCAATAAAAATACCTGCATCAACACCTTCTTTAAAAATATTTGCCATTATATCCAGAGATTTGCGAGATAAATCATTCATATCGGCAAGAAACTTGGGCGAAAGATTTTTCAGCGTCTCACTGGATTGAAGGTGAAAGAGATTAATCAGCATCAGGGAATCAAATTCATAGACATCATACAAGGCATCTTTCAATGCCCGAACTTTCCGGTCAGGGGAAAGCAGCTCATCACTTCTGAAAACATGTTCCAGTCTTAACTGCAGATATTGAAGAATCCTCAGCGACAGGGAAGAAAAAAGTTCATCCTTGTTCTTGAAATACAGATAGAGCGTTCCGGGACTGAGTTCAGCTTCGCGGGCAATATCTTCCATCGTTGCCTTGCCGAATCCTTTTTGAGAAAACACCCGCTTCGCCGCAACCATAATCTGCTGCTGCCGTCTTTCTCTTTCCCGATTTTTCCGTTCTTTAATACCCATAGTTAATTGAACCGCATTTAGTTGTTTGATCGCACTATGCAGTATATTTTAAGTTTAGTCAAGAAAAAAAATTCAGTTTTTTTGTTTTTATAAAATGAATTGAATTTGTTTATAATATAATTCAGTTTATTTTTAAACTATTGAAAATACAGAAGTTTTAATTTGAAGGATAAAAACCGGAGATACGCGATGAATTATTCGCCAGATTGATTTTTCAGAAGAGTATCAAGAATTTCAGAGGTAACTGCATCAGCATCAACAGCCGGAACCGTGCATGATCCTGCCCCCCGATGTCCGCCGCCGCCGAACCGGGACAGCATCAGCCCGACATTCACATTGCAGTTCCGATTAAAAATACTGTGTCCCACGCCGATAATAACCTTGTCTTTATCTTCAGCGTCATTGCGGATTCGGATATTGACCACTGTTTCAGGAAATAAAGAATATACTAAAAAGCGGTTGCCGACCGGCGTTTTTTCAAAGGAACGGAAATCCGTCAGCGATACATGGGCATTGACGGTGGTGATTTTTTCCAGAATCGTCTTGAATTTTTTATTCTGTTCTGTCACTTTCTGAAGCCGCCCGCGCACTTCAGGCTCTTGTAAAATACGGCTGATTTCGTGCCTGCGAATCAGATCAACCAGCATATTCCAATATGGTTCATCCGCTTTTTCAGAGCTTGAAATGGTCATTGACAGCAGAATATAAGGATATTTTTCAGGATAAAGCACCTGATCCGCGCTGAGATCCGCCGAATCAATCCGATCCGTTTCCGAAATAAGCTCATCGAAATTCCGGCTGAATCTGTCCTTGTAGTATTCATACACCAGCCCGGCTGCGGATGGCGCTATCCTGAAAAGCCCCTCAAACGGCGTCTGAATCTGATTGGTATAATGATGATCAAACCATAACGCGCATCCGGGGTGATATGGTAAATTTGCAATAATATCGCCTGCATGAACATCCACGCCCCCTTTCTGCATGTCGTTAGGCTCTACCCATTTAATC
>DYRC01000233.1 GCA_020718925.1 Desulfonema limicola | reverse complement strand
GTTGTATCCCAGCCTGCTGACTGCGCGGCGGGTGCTGCTGCCAGTATCAGTACCGAGGCAAAAATTACCTCTAATATTCTGATTTTCAATGAAGAGCTATGTTTTTTCATGGCGACCTCCCTCTTGGTTTTTTGACAATTTTTGTCATTATTGCTCTGACTCATTTTTTTCTTCATTATGGAAATACCTTTATGATTAAGCACTTCCTTTCTTTTCTTTAAGAAACAGAGATAAAATATTCTCTATCTCTTTAAGTAATAAAGCAAAAGTCATGCCTGAAAAAAAAACGGGTCAATGCGCTTTAATCTGATTGAAATAATAGGATATATGTAATGCGAAATCAATTCGGTGAAATCTGTATTCTGATAGCGGAAAATAGCTGTCTTACAGGTAGGAAATTCCTACCCAGCATGAATTTTGGGATTGCCAATTCCATCTTACAGAGATATAATGCTTCTATGAAATATGCAGAGGAATACAGAACAGGTAATATTATCAGACATCTGACGGATCGGATTCATCAGATTGGCAGCCGCCGGGTTCGTTTTATGGAAGTCTGCGGCACACATACCATGTCCATTTTCAGGCATGGAATCCGGTCTCTTTTGCCAAAGACAATGACGCTGTTATCAGGTCCGGGCTGTCCGGTCTGTGTAACGGCGCAGAGCGAAATTGATGCGTTTATCGCATTAGCCGGTAAAGAGAATGTGATTCTGACCAGTTTCGGCGATCTGCTGAGAGTTCCGGGAAATAATTCTTCTCTTCAGCAGCAGCGGGCGATGGGGCGGGATGTCCGAATTGTTTATTCTACGGTTGACGCGCTGGAAATTGCCCGAAAACATCCGGATAAGAACGTTGTTTTTGCAGGCGTGGGATTTGAAACCACTGCGCCGACGGTTGCTGCTTCGATTCTGTCTGCCAAAGCAATGAACGTGAACAATTTTTTTGTGTTTTCAGCGCACAAACGGGTGCCGCCTGCGTTATTCGCTTTAATGGACATGGAAAAGACGCAGATTGACGGCTTTATTCTTCCGGGGCATGTGTCGCTGATGATCGGTATGAAGGCATATCGCCCGTTTTTTGAAAAATATCACCAGCCTTGCGTAGCCGCCGGATTTGAACCTGCGGATATTTTCCGCGCTCTTCTGATGCTTGTCGAGCAGATTGAAGCCGGAAGCCCGAAACTTGAAAATGCGTATGAGCGGGCGGTCAGTGAAGACGGCAATCCCAAAGCCATCCGGATGATGGAAGAAGTGTTTGAAACGGTTGACGCCAACTGGCGCGGTATCGGCGTGATTACAGGCAGCGGGCTGGCTATCCGGGATGAATTTGCAGCTTATGATGCCAAACTCCGGTTTGAAATTGACATTACCGATACAGAAAATCCCAAAGGCTGTATTTGCGGACAAATCCTTACCGGGTTGAAGACGCCGCCGGACTGTCCTTTGTATAAGAAAATATGCAGCCCGATCAATCCGGTGGGACCCTGCATGGTATCCACCGAGGGAACATGCGCGGCATATTACAGGTTCAGCGGTTGAAATCAGAAATTATTTACTGTTGACAGCCCCGCATAATTTGTTTAGTAATGATACTTATCATGCCTGATAAAAAACTCCACATACCTAAAAAGGTAACCGCTCTTCTGGTCTATGGGCGTCCGCCGCTGGTGTTCGGCGGGATGCTGTGCGCGATTGCCGTGATATGGACACGCAGCCCCATCTTTTACATGCTGGGCGTCGGGCTGCTGTTTGTTTCCATGAGCTTTGATCTGGTGGACGGCTGGTTTTCAGCCCGCTTTTATCCCAATTCCGTGTTCGCGCATCTGGCAGACCGCATCATGGATAAGATTGTCTATTCCATTATTTTTCCGATGATTGCCGTTGGCGTGATGTGGCGGCTGATCTTTATCACGCCTCAACACACCAAGGCGGAAATGCTTCATGCCATCTTTGTCGTGCTGTTGTCTGTCAGCGTATTGCTGCGCGATGATTTTGCACAATTTCTGCGCGTATTTGCCATTCGCAAAGGACAGGAGCCGGAGTCCAGCGAATTTACCCGATTAAGAACGATTGTCGCAGCACCGGTGGGCGCTCTGTTGTATGCGTATGCCTTTTATGTGCCGGAAGGACCGCCGTCTGAAATTTATTCATGGCTGTCATGGCTGGGGCATTTGCCGCTCAGAGGCTTGTTTATCATTGAAATTGTTTTTTTAATTATCACCTTCGGCTCTATTGCCGGATATTGCCGCAAATACGGCTCGTATTGTTTAGATGATCTGTGTCTGGGCGATAAAGTGTTAAGACGCCGCATTTTATCGGTGTTCCCCAATTCTCTGACCATTATGAATGCGGTCATGGGATTTTTAGCCGTTTTTTTTGCTTATCAGGATCGGGTGCGGGAAGCGTATATGTTTCTGATCGGCGCGGCATTTTTTGACAGACTGGACGGCTCTGTGGCTCGGAAACTGGGACTGACAGAACCTCTGCCGAATACGGAACCGCGCCGGTTTAATGTGGGCGGTATTCTGGATGATATTTCAGATGGGGTAAGTTTCTGCATTGTTCCGGCGTGGATATTTTATATCACCGTGATTGATTTTCAGGATCCGATGGTACAGAAGCTGCCCATCGGCGCGGCAGCCTTATTGTATGCCGGAATGGGCATTGCGCGGCTGATTTATTTTACCTTAGACACCACCCCCATCCCCGGATTTTTCAAGGGAATGCCTACGCCTGCAGCAGCTTTGCTGGTCTCCGCGCCCCTGATTATGTTTCAGCAAGCACTACATGATTCGCTGCAAATAGCTATATTCTGGGCGATTTTCTGTTTCGGGCTGATGATTTTTGCCTCTGTGATGATGAATGTGTATCCCATCCGATACCTGCATCTGGGGCGGTTTATGGGCAGGCATCCCTGGTTTGCCCGGTCGAGCGCGGTGCTGCTTTTGACCGTGTTCACGCCATATTTCGGATATACGGCATTTTTATACCTGTTTTTATACCTGCTCTCGCCGCTCATCACCTGGCGCATTCATCCCGAAGTTGCTGCAAAAGAAAGCAAAAAATCACAATAATTTACCATCCTCTGCCAGTTCTTCCAAAGCAAGACGATCTGTAATGCTGATGCTTTTACCGCTCACCATTATCAGCTTCTGCTCCGACATCCGGGCAAATATCCGGGAAAGCGTTTCCGGGATCGTGCCGAGAAGACTTGCCAACTGCCCTTTTGAGATGGTCAGGCTGACCGTATCTTTTCCCTGCTCTTGTGAAAGATAAATCAGATATGCCGCAAGCCGTCCCGGCACTTCTTTGAGCGAAAGATGCTCCACCTGAACCGTGAACTGCCGCAGACGCATAGACAAGACCGCAAGCATATTCAGCGCAAGAGACGGGTGATCCGTAATCAGCTTCACAAAAGCAAGTCTGGGGAAAAACAGAAGATAGCTTTTGGCAAGTGCCTGAGCATTGGCAGGAAAAGATTTCCCGCTGAATACCGGAACTTCTCCGAAAGGCTCTCCGGGACCCAGAATGTGCAGAATCTGTTCCTTGCCTTCGGACGATGCCTTGAACACCTTTATTTTTCCATCAGCCACCAGATAAAATCCGTTTGCCGTATCGCCTTCGATAAAGATGAGTTCGTTTTTCTTGAAATGCCTGCCGACAGCAATCCTCCGAATTTCTTCAAGCTGATCTTGCGGAAGTCCGTCAAACAATGGCGTAGCCGAGATAATGTGAAGGATGTTTTCCATTTCAAAGCTTCTTCCGCCCCCTTTCAAAGGGGCGGAGAGATTATCAATTGCCTGCTTTCAGCGTCAGGGTGTATAAATTTTCTTTTTTGAAAAAGGTCTGTTTGACCGAATAGTTTTTGTTGGGAACCATATCCAGCACTACCCTAAGTTTTGACGGCGGACCTTCATGAATCCCCACCCGGATTTTCTTTAAATATGTGCCATTAACCGGGATCGTCTGTTTGATATGCTCAGATGCGCGGGCTTCCGGGAAATCGCAGACAATCTTGGGCGAATCTTCTTCTGACACAAAGGTTTTGGGCGGATAAAAGCCGCTTAAAACAAAGGTGATTTTTTCTTCGCCCTCCGGAGTTTTGTCCACCCGGATTTCCTTAACTTCTTTGAAACTGACGCCTTTTGCGCCACTGTCCATTGAAAAAAGACTCTGATGCGCCCATCCGATTCTGCCATCCTGCGTTTTCAGGTGATACCAGCCGTCTTTGCTTTCGATAATGGAAACCGTATCTCCCTTTTTGAGTTCAAACTGAATCTTGGCGTCCTGAGAGGGTTCTACGCGTACCCGCCCCGTGCTGACTTTGAGCGTTGCCATCTTTTCAGACTCATCAGACGCGCCTTTCATCGGAGCAACTGCTGCATCTTTGCTCTTGGCGTCATCATCAACTTTATCATCAAGCTTGTCTTCAAGAGGAGGTTCGGAATCCGCTATCGGCGGTATTTTTTTTGCGGATGCCGATGGTTTTTCATCAGGTTTTTTGGCAGCAGACTTCGGACTTTCTGTTTTTTTACCGCCCGAAGTTTCTGTGAAAACCTCTTTATGAACCCAACCGACGCGCTTATCCGCAAGCCTGATCATATACCAATCGCCATCCTGATCGAATATCATGACCTTATCTTCTTTTTTCAAAGTATCGGTTACGGTTGCGCTTTTGTCAGGCTTTGAATACAAGTTGGCGCCGGTACTCTTTACGATTGCGATTTTCTGATCGGCAGCATACGCAGAACTTATCAGGCATAACGCAAAAAAGCCCCATGTCAAAAAGCTGAAAATCTTCCTTATCATCTTTCCCCCTTGGTGTGATATTGTCTCAGAGTTCAGCGGCACGTCTTTCGCATCCGCTGAAGCATCATATCAGCATGAATTATATCCGACATATTTCTATCAGATTTGGCTGCATAAGGCAATAGTTCTGAAAACATAATTCACTCCCCCCGAAATAAATCAGACCGTATCTGCTTCGTGTATAGCGTTACCAGAAAAACAATGCAACGTTTAAAATGAAAAGTGCAAAATGATTACAGAGTACGATTCTGTTCATTTTGCACTGTTTTTTTAATCCGGTCAGGTGATTTGGAAAAGGTGTTAGGTGGCAGGTGTTATGTGTTATGAAAATAAATACTTAACACTTAACACTTTCCACTTAACACATTATCCAATCCCTTCTAATCAGGTCAAGTGATTCAATTTGAATCCATCAATTGTTTAATCCGAAAAGCTGCTTCAATTTTTGCTCAACTTCTTCCTGTAACGAGGATGATAAGCGACCTAATTCACGTTTAATCAATGATTTACTGATTGTCATCATGCGGTGCAGTCTTAATGTGGAAGATACTTTCAAACCTGTCAGAACAAAATCGCTATGACCTGATCCTATAATCACATCGCTTGGCAACAGGCAAGGAGGGATTCGACTGCTCATAAAAGCTGAAATAATATGATCATGATTTCCGATGAAATCAGTAAGGCACAATGCAGGGCGAACTTTTTTGCACGATAAATCATCAAAAGGAAAAGGCACTAATATGATTTTGCCTTTAATCATGAAATTCTTTTCCGTCAGTAAGCGTATAAATATCTTCTTCAGGAGCGTTTAAAAAATCAAACGCCGGGTTTGATGCGGCAGATTCAATCCATTCTTTTTCAATCTCACTATCTTCTGTGAAAAAAACAATAACACGCACCCGCTTGGGATAAAAAAATGGCAAAGATTCGTCTAATAATAACTGACGCTGACTATTTATAATTCCTGTGGCTTTGATAGCGTATGGCATAGTTACTTCATCCTCACAGTCGGTCAAAAAGGTGTTATGTGGCAAGTGTTATGTGTTAAGAGAGATTTCTGCTTTTATTCATAACACTTAACACATTCCACTTAACACATTATCCAATCCCGTCTAATCCGGTCAGGTGAAGAGCAAGGCACAAAGGTTCAAAGGCACAGAGGCACAAAGCTTATTCTTACTGAGCAATCTTGCGGATAAGACTGCTTAACATACGTTCTATTTCCCTGCTCTGCTCATAGATTTCGTTAAACCTGCTTTCGGATAAATAGCTGAGATTCAAAGATATTTCAAGCTGAGTCTGAATTTCATACAGCGAACCGTTGGCTATCTGGAGAAACCGGGCATAGTCATTTCTGGAATTTCTTCCGTATCCTTCGGCTATGTTGCTCGGTACGGATACCGCACTCCGCCTGATCTGAGCAGTCAGTCCGTAAAGCTCTTCTCTGGGAAAATCCCGTGTAACCACATAAATCTGCGTTACGAAATTCACGGATTTCTGCCAGACGATCAGGTCTCTGTAACTTTTCAATTTCGGGTTATCCAAGTTTATCCTCAGAAAAAAAAGCACAAAGGCATAAAAAAGGCACAAAGGCATAAAAAAGGCACAAAGGTTCAAAGGCACAGAGGCACAAAGGTTGTCCGGGCTGAATTTTCCCCCTTTGTGCCTTTGCTCCTCTGCTACTTTGTGCCTCTTCTGTCAATCCCGTCTAATCCGGTCAAGTGAAAAGCAAGGCAC
>DYRC01000001.1:40938-53367 GCA_020718925.1 Desulfonema limicola | reverse complement strand
TTGGCAGAAATTATGCTTCACTGACCGATTGTACCTCTTTTGTTGTTATGAGACAAAGCATTGACGTTTGACAAACATTTTAAACAGGCAGGCTTTGAGACGGTTATTTTGAATTGACAACCAAGGACCCGACACTGGCGGATGTTGTTGAAGGGCTGAGAATCCTTGCCTCACTTGCGCCGCAGCATTTCTGCTTCAGAGATGTGAACGCCGATAATAAATTTGATATGGCGGAAGTGATCTGGATGCTTCAGAAGATTGCGAAATTGCGGTAGCTTTAAGTTCTGCCGCACATGTTATGTATTGTATTGAAATCAGAGTCATCGCGCTTATATTTCTTGACATTTCTCCCTAACCTTGTTTCAATTGCAACCCAAAATAATATATTTCGGCACGGAGGTTTTTATGAAATGGGAAGACGGACGCCGCAGCGATAATGTCGAAGATCAGCGCGATGAAGAATTTACGGAATATGAGGAGCGATCCGGTAGCAGTTCCGGTAGCGGAATTCGTATCGGCGGCATCAGCGGTTTCGGTGCAATTGCGCTTATTCTGCTGGGATTGTATTTCGGAATTGATCCGAGTTTTCTTCTGAAATCAGATAGTTCTCCAAAATCTCAATCTGTATCGAAATCAAAATCAAAACAACAGCGCAATAAAACCGTCAGAAATGATGAGATAAAAGAATTTATTTCGGTCGTTCTGGCAGATACCGAAGATGTGTGGCGGAATATTTTTGAAAAATCGGGAAAGCAGTATCGGGATCCTAAGCTGGTGCTGTTTTCAGGATCGGTAAAGTCTGCCTGCGGATTTGCAGATGCGGCGACCGGACCTTTTTACTGCCCCGGAGATTACAAAGTCTATTTAGACACCAGCTTTTTCGATGAACTCAAAACCCGGTTCCGCGCGCCGGGTGATTTTGCTCAGGCGTATGTGATTGCCCATGAAGTCGGACATCATGTTCAGACGCTTTTGGGCATCAATCAGAAAGTTCATAACTTAAGCAGACAGAGCAATAAAAAAGAGGCGAATAAACTATCGGTAAAATTGGAACTTCAGGCAGATTGCTTTGCAGGCGTTTGGGCAAACCGGGCAGATAAGGCGCGTCATATTCTTGAAGCCGGAGATGTCGAAGAAGCATTGAATGCCGCAAGCGCAGTCGGAGATGATCGGATTCAGAAACAGTCGCGCGGTCATGTTGTGCCGGATGCGTTCACGCATGGAACTTCGGCGCAACGGGTATATTGGTTTAAGCGCGGATTGGAACAGGGCGATACCAACGCCTGCAATACATTCAACGCCGAATCTCTGTGATGCCTATATGTTAAGTCCGGGATATATGAAAAAAACGACTGTTCCGATAGCTCTTATTTTTCTGCTTCAAGTCGGTTTGGCTATTGCAATGGAAAGCGGTGTTTCCAAGACGCAAAACACTGAGACTTCGGAGATCGCTCAGACTGTCAACGCCATGAGACAGATCAGCACCGACAGCATGGAGACAAGAATACCGGCTGCTGCAAAGCCTCTGCTCACCACGCTCAAACATCAGTTGCGGGATCTGATTCACAAAAGCCTGAATGCTCATGGCAGCAAATCGAAGAATATGGCGGGTGTGCAGAAAGCCGTCCTGAAGGAATTGAAGAAACAGGGAGTTAGCGTTGAAGAACCAAAGTCTGTCGTCTTTGACAAAAACTATGTTGATACCGGCTATGTTTACGGAGAGATATATCGGGTAGCAATAAAAAAATTGCCGCATCATCCTGATATGGCTGCTGCAATTACCACCATAGGCATCTGCTGCGGTCAGGACTCTTCTCTCTACATATTCAAAAAAAGCGGTCAGCAATGGGAACTGATATTAGCTCAGGAAGCTGATAACTATGACGAAGTCAGCGGCGCTCAGGGAAGCTTTCATTACGGAGTTTCTCAGCATTCGGATATGAGCCGGTTTTTTGTGGTAACTTCGGATGTCAATCCTTGGTGCAGCTCTAACTGGCAGAGTATTCGTTACCGTGTTTTAAGAGTGGGAGCAACTCCGTATGAACCCAAAATTCTGCTTCAGAAATCAGAAACGGTCTATCTCGGAAATGATAACTTGGGTGACATTACCATCCTGTCAGATGGTTTCAAAATCGGATTTGATTCATATCAGGGATTGGACGCGGGAGTTCTGATTCGCAAGCACATCGCAGCATATCGTATTGATGGCGATAATGTACGCAGAGTGCCGCCATTGGCTAAGGAGCCTGAAGGTTTTTTGGACGAATGGTTCGGTCTTCCATGGACAGAGGCAGTTCAATGGATCGAACCTTCTGCATTGCCTGAGCTTCGCAAATGGCATCAAAGGTTCAAAGCAGAGCGTCATATCCATTTCTTTAAGGACTTTATATTTTCTCCGCCAGCGCGTAAAATAGGCAAAGGACAATGGCAGATCGGCATTGAATTTAGCTCTGATCCCGAAGGCAGCAAACTCCCTTTCGGAATGTCGGAGTCGGTTTATTTCACTGTTGTTCTGAAAAAGGGCGCGTATTTTCTGAAATCTGTCTCTGAATAAGGTCGTCTTATCATGATTCAGAACAATAAAATAACAAAGGATGAACTTATGAAAACTGTTTCATTGCCGATTCCCGAAGATATTATGTTCACGGTAAAAATTCCCAGAAAGAAATGGGATGCCGAACTCAGAAAAGAACTTGCGTTGCAGCTTTACCGTGAAGGGCTTATTTCCTTTGCAAATGCCCATCGTCTGGCACAGATGAGCAAAATCGGATTTCATTATCTTCTGGGCGAGCGTCAGATTCCGCGTCAGTATGATGTTGAAGATTATGAAAAAGACCTTGAGAATCTTTTCGGGTGGAGAGCCAGCGGATGATTATTTCAAACACAACGCCGCTGATCAACTTTTCGGCTATTTGCCGCTTGGATATTCTGGAAAAACTTTTCGGAAAAATCTGTATTCCGTCGGCAGTTGACAAAGAATTGTTTGTCAAAGGCGAAAGCTATCCGAATATATCGGAACTCAGAAAGGCAACGTTTATTGAAACACTTGAGATCAGCAACGTATCATTATGCAAAGCGTTGAAAAAGGACTTGGATGACGGTGAAGCGGAAGCAATTGCCCTTGCTTTGGAAAAAAATGGAAAGCTGCTTCTTATGGACGAGATAAGCGGAAGAGAAATTGCCGAATCATACTTGCTCAGATTTACCGGCTCAATCGGCTGTATTGTTGAGGCAAAAAAGCTCGGCATTATTTCTTCGGTCAAGCCTGTTTTGGATAAAATGCAGATCAAAGCCCGGTTTTGGATAAATCCGAAATTGTATCAACGGGTTCTTGATGATAACCATGAATAAGTGATGTTGCGGTAGAAATCTGAATCAGGATGCAAGGATGAAAACGGATTGAAAGATGAAAATATCTGAAACAGACATGGCAGTATATCGGGCAAGTGCTGAAAAACAGTGGCTTGAAGAAGAGCAGCAATTGTCCATGCGGTATGATCGGGCTTGGATATTTGCTCATAAGGCTTCGGATATGCTGAAAAAACAATTCGGGGCAGAACGGGTTGCGGTTTTCGGATCGCTGGTTCACAAAGAACTGTTTCATCAGAACTCGGATATTGATCTGGCAGTCTGGGGAATGAAGGAAAAGGAATATTTTCGGGCGGTTTCAGGGCTGATGGATTTGGATTCGGAAATCTCCGCCGATTTGGTGATGACAGAAGATGCCCAGCCGTCTCTGTATGCGCGTATCAAAGCAGAAGGAATTGAAATATGAAAGCAGATTATCTTGCTCTGAACAGCCGAATATCTGAAGCTTTGGCGGATTCGGAACGCGTGGTCAGTCGTGCCGAATTTTTACTTGCTAAAGCAAAAAATAACCATGACGATAGCTATATGGATGGTGTGGCACTGAATCTGCACAGTTTTTATACAGGTATCGAGCGCGTATTTGAGGATATTGCAAGAACGGTTGATAAATCGCTGCCATCAGGTCAGAGTTGGCATCAGGATTTGTTATTGCAGATGTCCGCATCAGCGGAAAAGGTACGTCAGCCGGTTATTTCGCGTGAAACCCGTTACTGTCTGGATGAATACAGAGGATTCCGGCATGTTGTCCGCAATGTGTATTCATTCAATTTAAAACCCTCCCGGCTGGCGGAACTGACTCAGCAGTTACGCGAATGTTATCAGCGTGTTGTCAAAGATTTACAGGAGTTTATGAAATTTATGGAACAATTGACTGAAATAAATCAGGACAATAGCAACAAAGGAGATTAATGTGGGACAGGCATTTTTGAAAAAGCAGTTTTACACCAAAGAAGAATATCTTGAACTTGAAGAACTTGCCGAATACAAAAGCGAATATTATGATGGTGAAATCTTTGCTATGTCAGGCGGAAGTTACAAGCATAGCGCGATTTGTTCCAATCTGCACAGAAGAATCGGGGATCTGCTGGATGGCAAAAACTGTATTGTATTTGACAGCAACTTGAAACTTGCTATTCCCGAAATCAACGCCTTTGTCTATCCTGATCTTATGGTTGTCTGCGGGAAGATTGAGTTTGCCGAAAACCGGCAGGATATTATCCGAAATCCTATCCTGATTGCAGAAGTTTTATCGCCGTCAACAGAATCTTATGATCGTGATATGAAATTCGGCTTTTATCGCACGATACCGTCATTGAAAGAATACATGCTGGTATCTCAGAATAAACCTATTGTCGAGGTTTATTTCAGGCAGAATAAAGATTCATGGAAGTATTCAGTGTCAGAAGGAACTGAGCAGGGGATTGTTCTGCAATCGCTCGGATATGAAATTCTGCTGAAAGATATTTATCAGAAGATTGAAGTTTTCTGAATCGGATATAATATCAAACCTGAAATTTCCCGGAAATGAATTTCCGGGCTATTATGTGCCGTCCCTACGGGACTCTGATATCCCGTAGGGATAACCCGTAATAGCGCGGCAATTTATTGCCGTGTGATGATTCAGTTTTGATATAAGGAGAATATCATTGCAAAATTCTGATGATAAAGACGTCAACCGGCGCGAATTTCTGATTCGTTGCGCCAAAGCAGGCGTATCAGCTTTGGCGGCGGGTACGATTGCGTATAAATTTTATGATTCCGAAGGACCCGGCTCTTCCGAAAGCATACTGCCCGGCGTTGTGCTGCCTGATTTTTCCATAATTGAGCAAAAAGGCAGAATCGCCATCGCTCAGGGAAGCGACCGGATTAAAACGATTCAGACCGCATTCAAGGCGTTAGGCGGCATTGAGCAGTTTATCAGAAAAGGAGATCGGGTGCTGCTCAAAGTCAATGCGGCATTTGCCTCTCCGCCCCTGCTCTGTGCTACGACAAATCCTCAATTGGTGGCAGAAGTGGCACAAATCTGTCTGAAAGCAGGCGCGGCAAAAGTCTTGGTTACAGATAACCCCATCAATGATCCGGTCAGTTGCTTCAGGCTGACGGGCATTGAAGATGCAGCCCGATCTGCCGGAGCTTCGGTGATTTTGCCCAAAGAAAGCTTATTTCAGCCGATAACGGTGTCCGGGGGAAAACTGATTCGGAATTGGCCCCTGCTCTATGATCCGCTCAAAGACATCAACAAACTGATCGGAATTGCACCGCTCAAAGATCATCACCGCAGCGGCGCGTCCATGACCATGAAAAACTGGTACGGACTTTTAGGCGGGCGGCGCAATGTTTTTCATCAGGATATTCACGGCATTATCACGGAACTTGCCATGATGATTAAACCCACTCTGGTGATTTTGGATGGCACAACGACAATGATGAGCAACGGTCCGACCGGCGGTTCTTTGTCAGATTTGAAAGAAACAAACATGATGATTGTCAGCACGGATCAGGTCGCCGCAGACGCGTTCGGCGCAGGCTTGCTGGAGAGAAAGCTTCAGGAACTTCCCTATATTGCCAAAGCTCAAGCCGCAGGCGCAGGAAATGCCGATTACGAATCGCTGAAGATTATCAGAACGTCAGTAAGTGAGAAATGAGAAGTGAGAAGTACATAATGAATATACATGAGGAAATAGGAAAAGCCTTGCAATTTCATCAGGCAGGGCGCTTTGACGAAGCAGAAACGATTTACAATCAGATACTTCAGATTCATCCGAACCATCCGGATGCACTGCATTATCTTGGCGTGTTGGCGCATCAGAGAGGGCAGAATGACAACGCCATCAGCCTGATCAGCCGTGCGATTCAGCTTTATCCGAATATCCCGATTTATTACAATAATCTTGCTGCAGTATTCAAAGCTTCGGATAATCTTGATCGGGCAGCAGAGTGTTATCAGCAGGCAATTCGGCTCCAGCCCGATTATGCCGAAGCGTATTGCAATCTGGGCGTTATTTTCAAATGCCAAAGCAAGCTTGAAGACGCGCTTTCAGCATATCGGAAAGCCATTGCGCTTAATCCTGCTTATGCTGATTCCTATAAAAACATGGGCGCGGTATTTGAAGAGCAGAACAACTTGGAAGACGCGGTTGACAGCTATCGGAAATTTCTGAACTTCAAGCCCGATGATGCGGATATTTATTTCAGAATCGCGTTTGCCTATCATCGCAAGGCGGAATATGAGGAGGCTGTGGCGCATTATCAGAAATCCATTGCGCTCAAGCCTGATTATCTTGAAGCATACAACAACATGGGCGCGGCACTCAAAGATCAGGGCAAATATGATGATGCCATTGCCTGTTATAAAACGCTTTTTGACGTTGATCCCAATTATGCCAAAGCATACAGCAATATGGGCGCGGTGTATCAGACCAAAGGCATGTATGACGAGGCAATGTCGTGTTATCGCAAGACCTTGGAATTTGAGCCGGATTATGCCGAAGCTTACAATAATATGGGCGCGGCGTTCAAGGATTTGGGAAAACTTGATGAATCCGAACGCCAGTTGAGAAAAGCCATTGAGCTTTTGCCCGAATATGCGGATGCGTATAACAATCTGGGCGTGGTGCTTCAGATGCAGGAACGGCTGATTGAGGCAGTTTCCTGTTTTGAAAAAGCAATTCAGATCAAACCGGAGCATGTGGAATCATGGCATAATCAGGCACTTGCATTGCAGGGCTTGAATAAATTAGATGAAGCAGTTGAGTCATACAAAAAGGCTTTGGAAGTAAAACCTGAATATCACGATTCTTTCTGCCGGATGTTTCATCAATTGCAGCATCTTGCGGACTGGAAACAGGTGGAGCAGCTCAGAGCTGAAATGGCTGAACTGACGCAGAAAGCCCTTGAAAAAGATGAAAAACCGGCAGAAGTTACCTTTGAAAACATTGCCCGCCATATTGATCCTGAGCAAAGTTATCTTGTGGCAAAAGCATCCGGCAAAGAGATTGTCAGAGCTATGGAAAGCTCGAAAATGGATTTTTCTTATGAAGCAAACCGCGCTCATAAAAAAATCATCATCGGGTATCTGTCCAATGATTTTTGCAGCCATCCGGTGGCATATCAGACCCTGAATCTTTACGGACTGCATGACCGGATCCGCTTTGAAATCCGATGTTATTCTTACGGCAACGATGACGGCAGCCATTACCGCAAAAAAATCGAAAAAGACAGCGATGCGTTCATTGACATCCGAACTTTCAGCGTTAAAGATGCGGCGAAAAAAATCCATGAGGATCAGGTGGATATTTTAGTTGATCTCATGGGTTATACCAAAGGACACCGGCTGGCAATCTGCGCCCTGCGTCCCGCGCCGATTCAGATTACATGGCTGGGCTTTCCGGGAACCACCGGCGCGGATTTTTTTGACTATATTATCGCAGACAAAACTGTTGCACCTCATGAACATGCGGCGTTTTTTGGCGAAAAACTTATTTATATGCCGCATACTTACATGATTAACGATTATCAGCGTCCTATCGGCGATAAAGAATGGAAACGGGCAGAATTGGGGCTGCCGAAACACACCCCTGACCCCTCTCAAGAGGGGAATGCTTTTGTATTCTGCTCATTTAACCGCCCGTATAAAATTGAGCCGGTGATGTTTGATGTGTGGATGAAGATTTTGCGGCAGGTTCCGGGCAGTGTGCTATGGCTGCAACGGATTCATCCGACCGCTGAAAAGAATCTCAGAAATGAGGCTCAGGAAAGAGGCGTCAATCCGGATCGGCTGATTTTTTCAGATAAGGTGCCGTCAAAAGATGATCATACTGCCCGCCAACCGTTGGCGGATATTGCCTTAGATACCCGGATTTACAACGGACACGCCACCACCAATGACGCGCTTTGGGCAGGTGTGCCGGTGATTACGCTTGAGGGCGGACATTTTGCCTCCCGCGCGTCAGCCGGTTTTCTTCATGCCATCGGGCTGCCGGAATTGATCACCCGCAGCCTTGAGGAATATGAATTGCTTGCGGTTCGGCTTGCCAAAAATCCCGGTGAATTAATATCTCTGCGCCAAAAGCTCGCCAAACATCGCCTGACCGAGCCGCTGTTTGATACGCCCCGATTTGTGAAAAATCTGGAAAAAGCATATCACCGGATATGGGAAATCTTTCTGAACAAAGAATTGCCGCAAGCCATTGAAGTGAAAGACACACCCCCTGCCCCCTCTCAAGAGGGGAATACGCCCCCAACCCGAAAATATCCCGCATCTGTTCGGGAAGAGATTCTTCGCGCATGTTCGCTGCATCAAGCCGGGCAGATTGAACAAGCTGAAGATATTTACAATGCAATTCTTAAACAATATCCGGATCAGCCTGACGCGCTTCACCTGATGGGCGTTATTTATCATCAGAAAGGCGATTTCAATGCGGCTATTCAACTGATTTCTCAAGCTATTGCTCATGTTCCCACGGATTGGCTGTATCACAACAATCTGGGCGCGGCATATCGGCATTCATATCAGCTTGATCTGTCGCTGTCCTGTTATCGGAAAGCTGTTGAAATCAAACCGGATTTTGCAGAGGGCTATTACAATATCGGCATTATACTCAATGAGCAGGAAAAAGCGGAAGAATCTGTATTTTATTACGAAAAAGCCATTGAAATCAGAGCAGATTATGATGAGGCGGTCTGTACGCTGCTTCATCAGTTGCAGTTGATGTGCGATTGGAAAAAAATTAACAAACTCAGCATCCGCAGCAAAACAATGCTGGAAAATGCGGCTTCCGGTAAAAATATCAATGCGTTGATGCCATTTGTCAGCGTGATATGTGAAGATCAGCCCGCGCTGGCGTTTGCAATTGCCAAATCATGGTCGGATCGCGTTTTGGCGCAAATGTCTCAAATCAGGCGGAAAGCAGTAATACGCGGTGTGCGGCGTCCGGCGGGAGATCAGCGGATCCGCATCGGGTATCTGTCAGCGGATTTCCGCAATCATCCGGTAGCGTCTCAGATGATCAATTTTTTCAAGCTGCATCGCCGCGCCGAGTTTGAAATTTTCTGCTATTCTTTCGGCACAAACGATGGCAGCCATTACCGTCAGCACATTGAAAAAGACTGCGATGTGTTTTCAGATATGCAGAATATCGGCTATGCGGACGCGGCGGATCGGATCATTGAGGATGGCATTGATATTCTGGTGGATCTCATGGGGCATACCAATGATAACAAGCTTCAGATTTTTGCCCTGCGTCCTGCGCCGATTCAGGTTACATGGCTGGGATTTCCGGGAACCACCGGCGCATCGTTTTTTGACTACATTATCACGGATAAAACCGTAAGCCCGCTTGAACACGCGCCGTTTTACAGCGAAAAATTTGCTTATCTGCCATATAGCTACATGGTCAATGATTATCATCTCGGCATTTCCGATAGGATTTGGAAACGCTCGGATTTCGGGCTTCCGGAACATGGCTTTGTGTTCTGCTCATTTAACCGAAGCTACAAAATTGAGCCGATTCTGTTTGATCTGTGGATGAAACTGCTCAAAGCCGTGCCGGGGAGCGTGTTATGGCTGCGCCGGGTCAGCGATATTTCGGAAAAAAATCTGAAGCAGGCGGCGGAAGAGCGCGGCGTCAGCAGTGCGCGGCTGATTTTCACCGATAAGCTGCCGACCAAAGAAGAGCATATCGCCCGGCATCAGTTGGCAGATTTGGCATTGGATACCCGGATGTATAACGGACATGCTACGACCAATGACGCGCTCTGGGCGGGTGTGCCGGTGATTACGCTTGAAGGCGGTCATTTTGCTTCGCGGGCAGCAGCAGGATTTCTCAAAGCCATCGGACTGCCGGAATTAATCACGCATTCTTTGCAGGAATACGGCGATCTTGCCCTGAAATTGGCGCAATCTCCGGCGCAATTGCAGCATATCCGGCAAAAGCTCTCCAAAAACCGGCTGACTGCCCCCTTGTTCAATACCCCGCGCTTTGTTCTGTATCTGGAAAACGCTTACAAAGAGATGCAGCGGCGTTATCTGAACGGGCAGCAACCCGTCCATATTGAAGTCAAAGCCGCACCTGCTCCGTCCCATGTTGCAATGATTGCTGATGCCGTCCGTCATCATCAGGCAGGGCAGTTCAAAGAAGCTGAAGCGTTATATCGTTCTCTTCTTGAAACAGACCCCGGTCATCCGAATCACCCCTTATATTACAGCAACTTAGGCGCGGCACTTCAGGGGCAGTCCAAATTTGAAGAAGCAATTGCCTGTTATCAGAAGGCATTACAATTGAAGCCGGATATGCTTGAAGCCCGTTCCAATATGAATGCCGCTATTCAGGGCGCGGCGTATCATTATGTCCGCAAAGGCTTTGAACTCAAAGATCAGGGCAGCATTGATCATGCCATTGCCGAATTTCAGAAAGCATTGGCATTACTACCTGATAACACTGAACTCCTGAATAATATCGGCGTATTGTTCAAAATGCAGAACCGGATTGAAGAGGCAATGGCATCTCTTCATAAAGCATTGCAGATCAAGCCGGATTTTCCCGAAGCATCGTTCAATATGGGGCTGATATTGAAAGAACACGAAGGCGCGGAGGCAAACGCGCTGAATTGTTTTCAAAAAGCAGTGGACTTAAAACCGGACTACATTGATGCTGTTTTTTCACTGTTTCAGCAATATCAGGATACATGCAGTTGGCAAAATCTCAATGCGATGGAATTGCGGATCCGGGAAATTACTCATGAGCAATTGACAAAGGGCGTGAAGGCAACCGATATGCCGTTCAATCATATCACGCATTGGGATGATCCGGCGAAGAATGTGGCGGTTGCCAAGTCGTGGGCAGCGAACCTAACCCCCCAGCCCCCTTCCCTGAAAGGGAAGGGGGAGAAATCAGATGACTCCCCTCTCCGTTTCGGGGAGGGGGCAGGGGGAGGGGTGCTGGGAGGGGTGCTTACCATCGGCTATGTGTCCGGCGATTTCCGCAATCATCCGGTGGGGCATCTGGTTTCGGCGTTGTTTGGCAGACATGATCGGAGCCGGTTCAAGGTGATTGCGTATTCTTTATGCGGTGATGACGGCAGCCCGTATCGGAAGCGGATTGAACGTGATTGTGATCAGTTCGTGGAAATCGGCGGTTTAACTGATGTTCAGGCTGCGGAGCGGATTTGTCAGGATGGCGTGGATATTCTCATTGATCTGATGGGATATACCAGAGGTGATCGGATGGGCATTTTTGCCATGCGTCCCGCGCCGATTCAGGCAATATGGCTGGGCTATCCGGGAACCAGCGGCGCGAAATTTTTTGATTATATCATTGCAGATAAGTATGTTGCGCCGAATCATCATGCGGCATTTTTTACTGAAAAACTCATTCATCTGCCGCATTCATATCTCTTGACAGATCGGGATCAGCCTGTTTCCGATAAGCAAATCAGACGTGCGGATCTGGGGCTGCCCGAACACGGCTTTGTATTCTGCTCGTTCAATCGCCCGTATAAAATTGAGCCGGGAATCTTTGATGTCTGGATGTCGGTGCTGCGGCAAGTTCCGAACAGCGTGTTGTGGCTTAAACACATCAATGCGACCGCAGAAAAAAATCTCAGACAGGAAGCGGCAAATCGGGGCATCAATCCGAATCGGCTGATATTTGCGCCCAAATGGCTTGCCAAAGATGAGCATCTGGCGCGGCTGAATTTGGCAGATTTGGTTTTAGATACCCGGCTGTTCAACGGACACAGTACTTCTGCGGACGCACTATGGGCGGGCGTTCCGGTCATTACCATGCAGGGAAATCATTTTGCATCCCGCGTATGCTCAGGGCTGTTGTCGGCTGTCGGATTACCAGAGTTGATTACATACACTCTCAAAGATTATGAATCACTTATGCTCAGATTGGCGCAGAATCCGCCGGAATTGAATAAAATCCGGCAGAAATTGGCAAAACATCGCCTGACACAGCCCTTGTTTGATACGGATTTATTTGTTAAAAATTTGGAAACTGCATATCAGCAAATATGGAAGCACCCCTCCCCCTGCCCCCTCCCCGAAACGGAGAGGGG
>DYRC01000001.1:18799-40838 GCA_020718925.1 Desulfonema limicola | reverse complement strand
AAAAACAGCGGAGACTCCCCCTGCCCTTTCAGGGAAGGGGGGCGGGGGGTTAGGTCTTCACCCCTCCCCCTGCCCCCTCCCCGAAACGGAGAGGGGAAAAACAGCGGAGACTCCCCCTGCCCTTTCAGGGAAGGGGGGCGGGGGGTTAGGTAGTCTTCTTCATCAGGGATTTGCCTATCAGCAAGCCGGTAAATTGCAGGAGGCTGAACAATGCTATCGGCAGATTCTTGCCACTCAGCCCAATCATGCCGAAGCGCTTCATTTGCTGGGGATTTTAGCACATTGCGATAAAAAATACGATGAAGCAATCAGGCTTATCAGCCGGGCAATTCAGATTTCTCCTGATAATCCGCATTATTATACGAATCTTGGCACCGCGTTCAAGCTTCGGAATAAATTTGATGAAGCCATCATGTCTTATCAGAAAGCGGTTGAGATAAAACCGGATTTTCCTGATGCTTGGTATAATATGGGCAACGCGCTCAAAGCCAAAAAGCGCATGGATGAAGCATTTGCCTGTTATCACAGAGTAATTCAACTCAAGCCCGATTTTGCGGATGCTTACAACAACATGGGAACCGGGTTGAAAGATTTGGGCAGGCTGGACGAAGCTGTTCCTTATTTTCAAAAAGCCATTGAGGTCAAGCCGGATTTTATCGAAGTATATTACAACTTAGGCTGTGCATTGAAAGATATGGGAAAAATAGAAGACGCCATTCCCTGCTTTCAGAAAGTGGTTCAATTCAAGCCGCATTTCACCGATGCGTATGACAGTCTGGCGCATCAATACCAGCACGCCTGCGATTGGGACGCATATCCTGCGCTGCAACGCCGCATAGACGAGTTAAGCCGCGAGAATCTGAAAAAAGGACTCAAAGCTGTTGAGAATCCTTTTTCAAATATTTCACGACATGCGGAACCTGCGTATAATCTTGAGGTGGCAAGGTCGTGGGCAGCTAACCTAACCCCCCAACCCCCTTCCCTGAAAGGGAAGGGGGGGAAGAGTAACTCCCCTCTCCGTTTCGGGGAGGGGGCAGGGGGAGGGGGGCTTCGCATCGGCTATTTATCCAATGATTTCCGCAATCATCCGGTGGCGCATCTGATTGCCGGACTGTTCAAGGTTCATGACCGAAAAGAATTTGAAATCTTTTGCTATTCTTACGGATGGGATGATGGCAGCGTTCATCGGCAGCGCATTCGGCAGGATTGCGACCGGTTTGTTGATTTATTCGGACTCAATGATGAAGACGCGGCGCGGCGTATTCACGAAGATGGCGTGGATATTCTGGTGGATCTGATGGGACATACCAAAAGCAACCGGCTTGAAATCTGTGCGTTTCGTCCTGCGCCGATTCAGGTAACGTATCTGGGCTTTCCGGGAACCAGCGGCGCGAAATTTTTCGATTACATGATTACTGACAGGATTGTTACGCCGGAAAACCACGCGCAATGGTACAGCGAACAACTGGTGTTTATGCCGGATTGCTATCAGGTCAATGATCAATTTCAGCCGATTTCGCCCAAGCAGATGAAGCGGGCGGATGTTGATCTGCCGGATTTAGAAATGAGAAATGAGAAATCACTTCTCACTTCTCACTCCTCACTCCCCTTTGTGTTCTGCTCATTTAATCAGCCGTATAAAATTGAGCCGGTGATGTTTGATGTGTGGATGAATATTCTGCGCCAAGTGCCGAACAGCGTGTTGTGGTTGTTGTGGAGAAGTCAGCTTACTGAAAATAATCTGAAAAAAGAAGCGCAGAAGCGCGGCATTCATCCGAATCGCCTGATATTTGCCCCGAAAGTGCCTAAAGACGAGCATCTGGCACGGCATAAATTGGCGGATTTGGCATTGGATACAAGGATTTATAATGGACATACCACGACCAGCGATGCGCTGTGGGCAGGTGTGCCGGTGATTGCCATGATCGGAACGCATTTTGCTTCGCGTGTATCATCAAGCATTCTGAATGCTGTCGGATGTCCCTTGATTGCCCGCAATTTACAGGAATATCAGGATTTTGCTGTTCGATTGGCAAACAATCCGAATGAGTTGAACATGATTCGGCAGAAATTGGCAAAATATCGCCTCACACAGCCGCTCTTTGATACGCCGCGATTTGCCCGGAATCTGGAAAATGCTTATCGGCAGATGTGGGAAATCTTCAAGTCCGGTCAGAGTCCGCGTCAGATTTACCCATCCCCGCCCCCTCCCCGGATCGGAGAGACCCCACCCCCGACCCCTCCCCGGAGCGGAGAGGGGAGACACGACACTGCCGAGCAGCAGGCGGCTTACTACAACAATATGGGAACGTCTCTTCACGGACAGCGCAGGGTTGAAGAAGCAATAGCCTGCTTTCAAAAGGTCATTGCGCTTAAACCGGATTTTTATGGGGTATATAATAATCTCGGGCTGGCGTATAAAGACATCGGCAAATATAATGAATCTTTGGAATGTTTTCAAAAGGTGATTCAGGCTGATCCCCGATATACCAAAGCCTATTACAACATGGGCAATCTGTTTCAAAGCCGGGGAATGCTTAACGAAGCGATTCAGTGTTATCAGAAAGCGGTTGAAATAGAACCGGATTATGGTAAGGCGCTGGTCAATCTCTTTCACCGCCTGCGCTATATCTGCGCGTGGAAAGACCTGCCGGGCATGTCTGCGCGGCTGGATCAGATTACAAACGACAGCCTTGCCAAAGGAGAACGCCCGGATGAAACCGCGTTTATCAACATTACCCGCGTTGCAAATCCTCAGCACAATTTTGTTGTGGCAAAAGCGTGGAGCAGCGAAGCATCTCAGCGCATGACGGGTTTAAAACCTGATTTTCCCTTCAAGAAGGACAGATTTGACAACTTAACACTTAACACTTCACACTTAAAACTTAAAATCGGCTATCTGTCTGCGGATTTCAGAGATCATCCGGTATCTCATCTGATTTCGGAATTATTTGGCGCACATAACCGGCGTGAGTTTGAAATTTTCTGCTATTCTTACGGCGAAGACGATGGCAGATTTTATCGTCAGAAAATCGCCCAAAGCTGTGATCACTTTGTGGATATGATTCAGATGAGTTATGTTGATGCGGCAAAGCGAATTTATGAAGACGGCATAGATATTCTGGTGGACCTGATGGGGCATACGACCAATTCCAGATTGGAAATCTGTGTGCTGCGTCCTGCGCCGATTCAGATGACTTGGCTCGGATTTGCAGGCACAAGCGGGGCTGATTTTTTTGATTACATTATCACGGATAAAGTTGTCAGTCCGCCGGAACACGCGCCGTATTACAGCGAAAAGCAGGCGTATATGCCGCATTGCTACATGATTAACAATCGGCTTCAACCCATATCGGACAAAGCCTTTCACCGCGCCGATGTCGGATTACCCAATGACCTGTTTGTTTTTTCTTCGTTCAATCAGGTCTATAAATTTGAGCCGCTGATGTTCGATGTCTGGATGCGGCTGTTAAAACAAGTACCGGACAGCGTATTGTGGCTGCCGACCCGAAATGACATCGGAGAAAAAAATCTGCGAATGGAAGCAGGCGCAAGGGGCATCAATCCTGAACGGCTTATTTTCGCGCCGATACTGCCGGATAAGGCGGAGCATCTGGCGCGGATGGGGCTTGCGGATTTGGCTTTGGATACAAGAATTTATAACGGTCATGCCACAACCAGCGATGCGCTTTGGGCGGGTGTGCCGGTAATTACGCTTCAGGGAACGCATTTTGCTTCGCGGGCAGCTTCCAGCCTGCTGACGGCTATCGGATTGCCGGAACTGATTACGCATAATTTGGAAGAATACGAGCGACTTGTGCTGAAATTGGCAACTCAGCATACTGAATTGCAGAGAATCCGTCAGCGTCTTGAGAAGAATCGCTATACAGAGCCGTTGTTTGATACGCCGCGATTTGTTAAGGATTTGGAAATGCTGTATAAGCAGATATGGAAAGATTTCAGAAAGGGACAAAGATAGAAAAGCCCCTTCCCTTTCGGAAAGAAACTTTATGTTGAATCTTCTGTTATGCCGCCGCTTCGCAAAATATGCCTATTTGTTGAAATAGCTTGTTTTCCATTCACAATAGCGCCGCTGATTCCATCAAATATCCAAAGCCTCTCTGATCTCTTCTACACGATTTCTTAATAACTTTTCATTTTCCAAATCACGTAATTTAAATTCTATAATTTCGTTGTTCGGGTTTATTTTACTCATTTCAAGCTTTAATATATCTACATCCTTACCTACATCTGTCTTGCCTTTCTTGTTTTTTGTCAGAAGATTTTTCATTCTTTTTATAATATCCAATAAAGGTTGTCTGAATTTTAAATAGTCAACCTCATCCTCATTATAAATAGGGGCATCGTCAACATTAAAGTGAATTTCCAGCTTATTTAATGTTAGGTTATTATCTTCTACATAAACCAATCCGGCATGAGTTATCTTAGCAAATATTGTTCCGAATTCGGGTTTTATTTTTATATAACCCTTGGCTTCCAAATATTTTGCGAGTTTATTCATTTCTGATAGGTCTGAAGGATAACCTATCTTTTCTATTATTTTATTTAAATTATAATAGCCCATTCCTCTCTCAGACTTTAATTCATATAAAACCAATACCACTTTGTCTAACAATTCTCTGAATTTCATGGATATTTTCTCCTTTAACCTCGAAAAATTGTAACCCAGTCACCATGCCCGTTATCATGGAACTTCAGAACACTCAGTTGCTTTTTGAAAAATTCCTGTCCCAGCAGAGAAAATTCTCTTTTTTCATCAATAACCGCTTCAATATCAAAGCTATAGCCTTCGATCTCTATTCCAACCTTATAGACAGGAAGATTAGGACTTTTGCCGCCAAGATATAACATCTTCTGCCATCTGATTCGATTATTATTTATTTTTAACAAGTCTTCATATATTCCACGTAAGATATTCAATTCAGCCCCTGTATCTATAAGGAATTTTTCTTTTTCACCCCTATCCTGTTTTGTAACCGGATTGAACACTATCCCATCTATAACAGGCATCTTGATTGAAAAAGGTTTGATTATATTATATCTTTTTCTTATAAGCTCTTTGTTGTTTTTATTGAGCATAGTTTTTTGATTTCCCGGTTATTAAGAAAAAGCCCCTTCCCATTCGGAAAGAGGCTTCATATTCAAACAACTGCAATTTACACTTCAAGCCATGAATCAGACTTCTTTTTCATGCAGCCGCTTCACAAAGCACACCACTCTGTTGAAACGGAATGATCCGGCGTTCAATGTCAGCTCCGATTTTGCGCTTTGCCATTCTGAAATCATAGTCAGCCTGAAGGTTGAGCCAAAATTGTGTACTGACACCGAAATATCTCTCCAAGCGCAGAGCAGTATCAGCAGTAATAGCTCGTTTCCCATTCACAATCGCACTTATTCGATTCGGAGGAACTGCAATATCCCGCGCAAGCTTATTAATGCTGATACCGAGTGTATCCATGAAATCTTCTTTAAGAATCTCTCCGGGTGTGATCGGATCAAGGAGTTTTTCTGTTTTCATAATATCCTCCAATTCAAATATGGGTAGTGATTCAACTCCACATATAAACAGTTTCAGATGAGCCACTACCTCAATTATAATAATAAAATAATTTTAAATATTATTTAAATAATAAAATATGACATGCTTATACCATGCTGTGATATCAATCAAGGTTTCATTCGTAATGCTTAACAATTTCAACATCATAAGCATTGCAATCTTGCCATTTAAAACAAATCCGCCATTGTTTGTTGATACTGATAGCGTACTGTCCCTTTCGATCTCCGATCAAGGAATGAAATTTATTTGCCGGATGTATCATAAGGTCATCACGATTTTTAGCTTTATCCAATACATGCAGCCGCTTTCTTGCCTGACGTTCAATAGCTTGAAAACGACGAACCGCCTTGTCATTAAATAATTTTTCCACATCGCTGTTAGCAAAAGAATTTATAGCCATTCTTTCTTCTCCTTATAAGTTATATTGTAAAAGAGCATTTAGTTACGGGTAAGATATTACCTTTAACGTAATATGTCAAGAAAAATATTTTTTTCCCGTTTCTCACGCCAACGCAAAAGCCCCTTCCCATTCGGAAAGAGGCTTCATATTCAAAAAACTGAAATCACACTTCAAGCCATGAATCAGAGTACAGACTTCTGCCAATGATAACATCATAAGTTTTGACATAATCAAGCAGTTCTTTGGAAAGCTTGCTTTTATCAGGCTCTATACCGTCCATCATGCCATAGATCAGGTTTACAATGTCAGGACGTTTGCCTTTGGCAATAGCCGTAAGCTGATCATCCAGCGGATCTGAAATCACCGATACCATGCCGCATTTTTCCAGCATGACCATGTAAGTCTGGTTCAGAATGCCTCTGAGATGATGCGGCGGTCCGTTGGAAATATTGGACAATCCGCAGGTGCTTTTGGCTCCCGGGGCAATGTCGGGAATCATTTTCTGAAATTCCATCAGGCTGATCAACTGAGGCTGCTGAATATTGACCGGCGTTACAATGCCGTCAATCCACATTCTTTCATTGGGAATGCCAGCTTCGTTTGCCGCATAAATCAGTTCCACGCAAAGCGCAGCCCGTTCATTTTCATCACGGGGAAGACCTTCGGGACCCCACATCAGCGCAACAAAATCCGCGCCGGAATCCGCCGCAATCGGAATCATTTTTTCATAGCGTTCGGGACGGCACATAATGGAGTTGATGATCGGACGTGCGGCTGTGGGTTTATACACCTTCAGCGCTTCCGCAATTGCATTGTAGTTGGATGTATCCAGCGCAAGCGGAACATCGGTTACCACTTCCTGAACCACTTTGACCACCCAGGGCATCAGCTCGGTACCTTCTTTTTTGGCGGGACCTAAGTTGATGTCAATATAATCCATCCCCTTTTCTCTTTGAAAAAGGGCTTCTTCCTGAATGGGTTTGGGATCTCTTTGTTTGAATGCCTTTCCGATTTTGGTGGAAATAACATTCAGGCTTTCACCGATAAGCAGCATAAAACCTCCGTCTGATTGAACGGTGAGAAGGGAAATAATCGCTTCCGCTTCTCACCGGATAAATTATCTGGCTTTGAGGAATGCCGGAAGATGCGCGGCTTCTCTGGGACCGACCACGATTTTCCAACCTGTCATTTCTTCTTCCATATCTCCTGCAATTGCAGCAGCATAACCCGGGATAATGATTTCTTTCTTGGCAATCTTATCTGCAATTCCGGATTTTTTTACAAACGCGCCGACATCATCACCTGCAAATTTTCCGGCTGCCCATGCGGTCATAACCGACAGACCTTCGGAATCTTTGATCAGCAGCCATGTGGGAACGCGGCTGGCTTCGATTTCGCCGGAGACAATAAAATAAGTCAAAGCAAAGTTACTTGTAACGCAGACCGGCGACTTATCGGTCGGGTTGCCGATTTCATAAATGCCCTGTGTTACGGTCATCGGACGTTGCGGGTCTGTGAAAATATTGAGGCGTTCCAGCAGAAGCGGGAAGATATTTTCACCTGTAAAATCAGACAGAACCACAATCGCGCCATATTTGGCAACAAACATTGACGCAACCATTGTTTCCACATCAATATTATCTGCCATTTCACACGGAAATACGATGGTCGGGAAACCCACTTCGCGTTTTCCGGCTTTGAGCGTCGCACGGCGGATGGCAACCTGATCTTCCAATGCTTTTTTCACTTCTCTTGAACCTGAATCCAGAACAAGGTCTTTCAAACCCATGCCGGTCAGCTTGGTGGTCAGCGCAATCAGTCCGTCAATAGAATCAGATTTGACCGCCAACGGCAGATCGGCTTCTTTTGCCAAAGCGCCGAAAGCATCGGCATTCGCGGCTGTTGCAGCATACATCAACGGTTTTTTGAACTTACATGCGTCAACACCGGCTTTCATCACATCGGCTTTTTCGCTCATCAGAATCACATTAAATTCCGATGTCTCTGCCACCTGTTTGGCAACTGCGGCAAATGCGGCGGCATTACCGTTCACATCTTTGACTGCCACCAGTTCGGGGCGAAGATTCAAGCCGACGCGTTCATATTGCAGCGCGTTCCAGCATTTGAGTTTTTTCTCAAGATCGGCTGCGGAAATATCTGAACCAATCACAGCGGCAAATGCGGTCGGATTGAAAAAGGTTTTTTCATGGCGATACAATACGGTTTCACCACCGACAGCGAATGCTCTGACGCCTTTTCCGATGGCAACAGGACGAATCGGCGGCGCAGATGCTTCAGCTAATTGAGCCTTTGCTTCGGCAGATACATAAGGACAGCTATCGAGTTCAGCTTTACCGGAAGCCAAATTCATTGCAAATGCAAGACATGTGGGAACACCGCATTCCTTGCAGTTGGTTTTGGGCAGGAGTTTGAAAATCTGAATACCGGTTAATGCCATTCTTTATCTCCTTGTTTTAACCTCGCCCCCAGCCCCTCTCCTATCAGGAGAAGGGAGTGGGCAAGGTGCGAGTTTAGTTTTGTAAAAAAACTTACCTCCCTCCCCTCTCCGTTTCGGGGAGGGGTCGGGGGAGGGGTAATTAGCCAATCAGAGACGGCATGGATAATGCCGGATGATTAACTTTTTTCAGGAAGGGCAGGATTTCTTCCTCAGTCATTCCGACGGTTTCATCGGCAATCATGTCATAGAAATTGGGAACGCCCAAAGCCGTTGCGCGTTTGATGATGCGCTCTTTGATTTCTTCTTTGAGAATTTTCGGCAGCCATACAATCCGCAGGAATCCGCCGTCTCCCACAAGGAACTTGCCCTGTGTGATGTTATATTTGGAATGTCCGACAAAGCCCGGAGAAGACGCGCCGCCGCCCATAACACCGGCAAGGGTCGTGAACTTCATGCCGCAGGGCGTTTCACCGGTATAATCACGGTTGACCGTCATGACGCCGTTACACTGAGGCAGCGTTGCCGCAATACATTCGCAGCAGCCGCAGGTGGTCATGGGGCTGTGCATCAGGGAGTAAAAATTGTAATGCGTAATTGCCCCTCTGGATGCCTTCGCAACAAATTCGTTGACGCCTTTCCACTGACCAAGCTTGGGATCAATACATTCGCCCTTTTCAATCGGCTGATTAGGTCCGACCGGGTTGATTTCAAAAGAGGCTTTGCAGTCCATCCAGTTATATGCGCCGCAGAGTCCGGTTCTTTCCGGGCTGACGGAGCAGACATGGGTAGGTGCAAATGACTGACACAGGGTGCAGGAATAATAGGTCTCAACATCCTCGTCTCTCATCTTTTCAACACGCTCATCACGGGTTCTGTATTCGGCTCTGGCGCGTGTGGTAATCTTATCCACATCTTCTTTGTTGGTGTAGATCGTAACCTGAACTTTGTCCAGAATCTTGCCGAAATCCTGATGAAACTTGGCATGAAGCACAACGCCGATGTGTTTGAGCGAAAAACCTTTTTCAATTGCGGCTTTGCTGATACGCACCCAGGCAATATCTCTTTGTCCGATGTGCATGATGTACTGAATATAGTTGGTCAGATGGTGAATCTGGCGTTCCAGAATCGGCTCGAAATCCGGCTGCATCTGACGACCCGCAACCTGAACATACACTGCCATCGGGAAAGAACTACCGGCTTTCATGTCCGGCATATCGGGTCCGACAACCGTTACTTTGCCGTCTTCGATTTCATTCATCTCAGCCATTTTCACAAGCTCTGTACACTGAGTCTTGCCGCCGCCTGCCTGACAATACAAATCAGCGCCGCGAACACGCTCGCCTTCATACGCAGGACCGAAAGCCAGCGGAATGTCAATCTGAGATACGGTAACTTTGAGTCCTCTGATTTCAACGGATTTCTGTACCATTTCCTCATGTTTGACGTTTGCCACAACATGCTCGTAAGTACAGATACCGGTCGGCAGAATTTCGGGAATATCCGTATCTGCCAAGGTCGGGAAGCCCCAGTTGACGCATCCGGCTGCTGCCGCCGCCCATTCTGCATTGACATCGCCCAATGCGTTGACAAATGCAAAAATACGATCCTTATTATACAGAAGCATTTTCTTGTAATCGCCGGGCTGAACACCGCCGAATGCCATAGCAGCGCGGTTGGCAAAGCCCAGAGCAAAAATAGCCGAAGAAATATCGGGACCGAAAGGAACGATACGGGTATTCCAGCCGACCTGAACGCCTGCCTGAAGCAACTGCTCGATAACCGTTGTGCCGTTCTGATTTGCCGCACAGAAGATGTAAAGGCTTCGTTTCTGATAATCTTCAACAATCATTTTTGCGATTTCAGGCGTCGGAGCCGCGCCTACGATAGCTGCAAATCCGGGTGCGGAGCCGTCAACAAATTCAACGCCTCGTTTACGCAATACAATGTCATCTGCTGCGCCTACCCAGATTTTGCCGTTTTCGATATCCGGGTCTTCGGAATGAATATAAAAATTCGGTTCATTGAGATAGCGAAGCGCTTCTTCAATTTCAAAAGCAAACAACGCAGCCATGCCCGCGTCAAGAAGCGGTCCCAGATAGGGAAGATGATGCGCGCCTTTGACATGCGGCGGAAGAAGACCACGTGCAAACGCAAGCGGTTTCTTCATATCTTCAAGGGTTTCCACCTTATGCCCGATCAGAGAATAAATGACCGGCAGATAATACGCGGTGTTGGGAAAGCCGACTTTCGTGCTGGCATTGTGAGCCTTGAGAGCCTGCTGGTACTTTCCTTCAACTTTGGAAACAATATTATAAGCACCCTGAATGGCTGCAAATGCTACTAATCTTGACATGTACTTCCTCCTTCATTGAGGTATTTTCATTTGAAAGATATGTGTTATGTGTCAGGTGTTATGTGTTATGTGTTATGTGTTATGTGTTTTTTCTTAACACTTAACACTTTCCACTTAACACTTTCCACTTTTCGCTTAAACGGCTTCCAGTTTCTGACGATCCGCCATATCCATCAATACGCGTTCTCTGGCTTTGTCAATGCCGAGTTCTTTGCGTTTTTTGTCAATATGGGCAATCATCTTGTGTGCATGTTTGATCGGATCAGCTTCCAGATCCCACATGCCGCCATAAATCTTCTCCATATCCTCAAACAGATATTTCTTGAATACCGGCGCTCCGCTTACCGGCAGCGTACCGCCGAATATCGTATAAACACCGGATGCTACAAAATAATGACCGATACTGATGGCTTTTTCACTCATCCATTCGGGCGCGCTTCCGGCTGCGGGAAGATCACAGAGGTCTTTGCCCAAGCCGCCTGCTCTGATAACTTCGGTGGCTGCCAAAAGAATACGGCTGTTATCCACGCATGATCCAAGATGCAGAACAGGCGGAATACCGACAGTTTCGCAGACTTCGGCAAGTCCGGGACCGCAGAAAACACCGGCGGTTTCAGGCGTCAGCAAGCCTTCCATCGCACAGGCAATGCCGTTGCATCCGGTGGTCAGAACGATAACGTCATTTTTGATCAGTTCTTTGACAATGGCAATATGCGCTTCATTATGACGGCTTCTGGCATTGTTGCATCCGACTACGCCGCCGATACCGCGAATACGACCGTTGATGATATTGTCATTCAGCGTATAGTAAGAGCCTCTGAACGTACCGCCAAGATGATATTCGATGGATTCCACGCCGAAACCGGCAATCTGCGTTGCTTTATGTCTCGGAATGAGAACATCGGCGCTTCTGTTCTGGAAGTTGTCAATCGCTATACGGATGATTTTTTCCGCATCCTGAAGCGCATAGTGTTCGTCAAATTCGATATGAATGACGTTAGGCTGTTCCATACGGGCAATCGGGTGGGTCGTGATGAGCTTGGTATGGAAACATTTGGCAACATTGGCAATATTCTGCATAATGCACTGGATGTCAACCACCATTGCATCAACTGCGCCGGTGATGATGGCAAGTTCCTGCTGCAAGAATGTTCCGCAGAGCGGTACGCCGTGTCTTTGCAGAATTTCATTTGCCGTACAGCAGATACCGGACAACTGAATGCCTTTGGCACCTTTTGATTTGGCATATTCGATCAGTTCGGACTTCTGAGCAACCGCAACGATCATTTCAGACAGAACCGGCTCATGACCATGAATAACGATGTTGACGTGATCCTGTTTCAATACGCCCAGATTGGCTTCGGACTGCAAGGGATAAGGTGTTCCGAACAGAATATCCTGCAAGTCGGTTGCCAGCATGGACCCGCCCCAGCCATCTGCCAGAGCCGCACGCGTTCCCTGTTTCATCAGGTTTTTGTAATCCTGATCAACGCCCATGTGGGTTCGGTGCATGATTTCTACGATTTCACGGTCAATATTTCTGGGAAGAACGCCGGTTTTCTGCCATTTTTCATACAAAGGTTTGGGCGCTCTTTTCAGATACAGGAGTTCGCCTTCAGGCTTGCCCCATTCGTTCAGGGCTTTTTCACCGACTTCGACCGCAATTTCATCGGTATTTCTGTCAACTTCTTTGCCGTCCAACATAACTTTGGTGGCAACGCCCAGATGCGCGGCAACCGCCAGAAGTTTGTGAACATCTTTGATTTTATATGCGTCGCTTTCTTTTCTTGCAGCAGAATTAAACACTTCTGCCACACAGCGTCCGTGATCCGAGTGAGCTGCAGCACCGCCTGCGATCATTCGGATAAAGTTACGCGCTGCAATGGTGTTGGCAGTTGCGCCGCACAGACCTTTGCGGGTATCTTCGCCGATGATACCACCCTTGGGCAGCGGAAGGCGACATGGACCCATGCTGCAGTTTTTGCAGCAGATTCCCTGAATACCGATATTACAGGGCTTCATATTTTCAGCCCGATCAAATATGGTTTCAATACCAAGTTTCTGAGCGCGTACGATCATTTCCTGAGTTGCAACATCAATAGATGACGCAACGGGATCTGCCAATTTTGCCGCTTTTTCTTCTTTGTCTTCGGCTTTTACCGCTACCACTTTTTTGACTACTTTTTCTTCTGCCATTTTCTGAGGTTCCTCCTCTAAATTTAAAAACAGGCAAATTCAGATTAACATTATGATCAGACGAGGTTATGCTGCCCGTCTGTGAGTCCTATCAAGTTTGTGCAAAATCTTTTCCATTGCGGACATCTGAGTAGCTGCCGCAGTCATGGAAACTGCTGCTGCTGCTTCTTTCTTATGACCGCCGCGTTCTTCACGTTCTTTGGCTCTCTGCTGACGAAGTGCCTCTGTTTCGGCATCAGCTTTGGCTTTTGCATCCGCTTCGGCTTTCTTCTTGGCATCGGCATCCGCTTTGGCTTTTGCATCGGCATCCGCTTTGGCTTTTGCCGCCGCATCCGCTTTTGCCTTGGCGTCGGCATCCGCTTTGGCTTTTGCATCCGCTTCTGCTTTGGCTTTGAGTTCTGCTTCGGCTTTGGCTTTTGCTGCCGGGTCTTCAACAGGTTTAGCTGCTTCTACTTTGGGAGCTGCTGCCGGAGCCGCCGCTGCTACAGTAGCCGGTTTTGCTGCCGGAGCTGCCGCTGCCGCCGGTTTTGCCGCTGCTGCCGGAGCTTCTTTCTTAGCTTCCGCCGGTTTTGCATCCGGTTTTTCAAGTGTGAGATTCGGGGCGGGTGCAAGCGCAGCCAGATCAACAGTTGCTGCTGCCAACTGCTTGGTAACGCCTTTCACCCCTTTTGCAGAACCACCGTCACACATCAGATTGATGTATGATTTAACCATGCGGACAGCTTCGGGATGTCTCATAATGAGAATATCCGAGCCAGCCATCAGATAGGTGATTGCGCCGGTGGCTTCCATCATGATGCCGCGTTTTTCAGGATCGCCCAATGTCGGCGCGTCTGCTGCGGTCTGTTTAGCTTCTTTGCATTTCCAGACTTCGTTGCCCAGATTGTTGATAATGGGCAGTTGAAGCTTGTCATCGCCCTGAGACAGAGCAGCCATGCGAAGACGTTCCATAACCGAGTAGGAATATTCCAATCCGTATCCGAGACCGCCGGTGGTCGGATCGATAATCATCCGGCTTGACGGCATACCCAGGTTTTCAAGAAGAATGTTGACTTGTTTTGCGAGGTTGACGTCAATGGGGGAAGAAGAAATGATCGTATGACCATAGCCCATAGCCGCAGCGCCGATACCTTTGTGGTTTTTGTCTTCCACAGGTCCCAGCGTCAGGTTCTGTCCCTGACATTCTTCGGCGATTTTTTTCAGGGTTTCTTCGTCTTTTTTGACATTGGCAACGCCCCAGACAATCAGCGGAACCTTGATCGCCCCAAGCACTTTTTTGACTGTTACGGCTGCTTCTTCGGCACTGGCATTTTTGCCATTGGGATCAGTGCTTTTCAACTGAAGCACAATCATATCCGCGCCGAATTGTTCCACGCATTTCTTTGCCCATGCTGCAGGGTCGTTCACCACGTCTTTCACATGGCTCAGTGCCGCCTCGGGCCATTCTTCAGGCTCCATGTCCCAAACTTCCATAGCAACTTTCGGTTTGTTGGGCATTTTGCCTTCAAACTGATAAAACGGATAACAGTTCTGACCACCGACGGTTACGGCTTTATCGCCTTTTCCCAAGGTGATGGGTTTGATGTTCCCGGAATAGGATTCCTTAACAATATCCAATTTACTTCCTCCTTCCAGTTGATAAATGTTTCAGATTAATGAAGATACACACTGCCGCTTACTTATCGTTTCATCTGTACGCCGCACGGCATAACAGACGGAATTAACTTTGGGGAAGAGTGTTAAATAATACGGAGAGACTGCATTTGTCAATAGAAGATGTGAACAGATTCATCTTTTAAAGACACTTTGTTTCAATACACCAAAAAACACCGTAAAACAAGCTTAAAATTGTAAAAAATTGTGCGTATTCTTTCGTTAAGGATTATCTGTTATTTTTATAGGATAAACATCATACCGGACATCTGGCTTTCGGTCTTCCTGATATTTTCAGTGCCGCTTGCTATTGAAAATACATTCAGATTTATTCCTTGACACTCCCTCTGACTCAGTTTAAAAATCTGTTTCAAAAAAAGAGGAAGTATTCCGACATGCGAAAAATGAATCTTATAAATTATGGATGGTGTCATGAGTTTTATGGTAAAAACCGGTTTGTGTGCAGGTACATGTCAGTCTGAGCATTCAGATCGCCTCAAAAAATGCGACTTAGCCACTGATCATGGAGTCTGCGGCTGGGGTGTGAACATAGATGAAACTCATCTGCGGCGGCACCGGCGGTGATTTTTTGCCGCACCCTGTCAGCAATATTGCCATCAGAACAACGATAAAGATTTTTTTCATTGTGTTTTCAATTCCTTTCGGGCTTGCTCAATTGCCTGCTTCACATTTTCCAAAGCGGTTCCGCCAAAAGAAGTTCTTCTGCTGATCATCTGCTCTGTGGTTAAAAAATCAAAAATATCCGCCTCAATCATATCTGAAAATTTTTTCAATTCCCAAAGCTCAAGGTCGTGAATTTCTTTGTTTTGAGACAGCGCAAAAGCAACAGCCCTGCCTGAGCATCCGTGCGCTTCTCTGAAAGGCATCCCCTTGGATGCAAGATAATCCGCCAAATCTGTGGCGTTAAGAAATCCTTTTTCAGCAGCTTGGCGCATGGTTTCTTTTCTGATGGCGATATTGGGCAGCATCTCCGTATAAACCGCAATGCAGGATTTCAGCGTATTTACCGCGTCAAACACCGGCTCTTTGTCTTCCTGCATATCGCGGTTATAGGTCATGGGCAGTGATTTCATCAGCGTCAGAAGTGCTATCAGACTCCCGAATACGCGCCCGGTTTTGCCCCGAACCAATTCGCACACATCCGGATTTTTCTTTTGCGGCATAATGCTGCTGCCGGTCGTGAACGCATCTGAAATTTCAATAAACGCAAATTCCGAAGAAGACCATAAAATCATCTCATCAGATAATCTTGAAAAATGAACCATGCACAAACTTGCCGCAGATAAAAATTCAATCGCAAAATCCCGGTCTGCCACGCTGTCCATGCTGTTTGCAGATACATTTGGGAAATCAAGCAGTTGAGCTGTATAATGCCGGTCAATCGGATAGGTCGTTCCGGCTAATGCCGCGCTGCCTAAAGGCATGACATTGATCCGCTTCAGACAATCCTCAAACCGCGCCTGATCTCTGCTAAACATTTCATAATACGCCATGAGATGATGAGCCAGCAACACAGGCTGGGCGCGCTGCAGATGCGTATATCCGGGCAAAACAACATCAGTGTGATTTTCTGCAAGATTGACAATGGCTTTTCTCAGATCAGATAAGCTTTTGATAATTGCCCGCGTTTCAGCGCGCAAATACAGGCGTATATCCAGCGCGACCTGATCGTTGCGGCTTCTTGCGGTATGAAGTTTTTTTGCAACATTTCCCACAATTTCGCCCAGCCGCGATTCGATGTGCATGTGAATATCTTCAAGGCTGTCATCATAACGGAATTTTCCGGCTTCGATTTCAGCCTTAACCGCATCAAGCCCCTGAATCAGCGTGTCGGCTTCCTGCCCGCTGATAATGCCGGTTTTTGCAAGCATTCTGCAATGAGCAATGCTGCCTTCAATATCATACGCATATAATTGTTTATCCACCTGAATCGAAGACGTAAAGGCTTCGACAAGTTTATCGGTCTTTTCGGCAAATCTGCCGTCCCAAGGTTTTTCAGACATGACTATCCTCTTTTTTTAAAATAGAATTTGAAATTTTGGCATAAATCATGTAAAAATTGCAATAAAAAATCTTCAAATTTCAAAAATATTGACAAAATTCGGATTACAAAATATATGTAAATCAGGCAAGGGATAGAATGTCGTGATTCAGATGGCATCTGATTTGTAATCAATGATTAATTTGAAATATAACGTTTTTTCATGGAGGAAAAAATGCTTGGACTTAAAGACGCAATACAAAAAGCCTTTGAATATTTTAACCTGATTTATGAGGGTGAAAAATTACCAAACAAGCTATTGGAAGAAATAGACTATGATGATAGTTCTGATATTTGGAAGGTTGTAATAGGCTTTGATTCCGGCCGTATAACTACCCGAACTGAGGGACCGGCTATGTTCGCTTCCTCAGTTCGGGAAAAAGAAAGAAAATATAAACAAGTCAGATTAAAAGGACAAGATGGTTCATTTGTTAAAATGGTAGATGAGACCTTATGTTATGATTGAGCAGATAGACTTAAATACTTTTCCGCATAAAAATAAATTTGTAGTAATAGACACGAATCTGCTGCTTGTTTATCTTTTAGGATGTATAGACCCGCAATTGATAACTAAGTTCAAAAGGACAAATAGCAGATATTGTGTCGAGGATTTTCAGATATTGGATGAACTTATTCGTAAATTCAAAAAAATTATTACTACTCCTAATATTCTGACAGAGGTTAGTAATCTCGGAGGTCAGCTCAATGATAACATAAAAAAGAAATTTTTTGAATTATTATCAATGTTTATACAAAAAACCACTGAAGAATATGTACAATCATCTGAAATATCAAAAGATAATCTATTTATAAAATTTGGCATAACAGATAGGGGGCTTTTAAAATTAGCTAAAGAAAAATATCTTATAATTACAGATGATTATAAACTATCTTCATATTGCATAAAAGAAGGCTTCAGTAGCATCAATTTTAATCATCTGAGAAATTATGTTAATTATTGATATAATAGGCTAATCATGCCGTGAGACGATCTGATCACGGTTGCTTATCCTAAAAAAGGACATCATCCCGCATGTTCCAAAATCAGGCAGCTCCCAATTTGCAATATATCTTAGATATTTCAAATCTGCCGTCCCAAGGTTTTTCAGACATGACTATCCTCTTTTTTTAAAATAGAATTTCAAATTTTGGCATAATTCATGTAAAGATTGCAATAAAAAATTTTCAAACTCACCTAACCCCCCGGACCCCTTCCCTGAAAGGGAAGGGGGAGACATCACTACTCCCCTCTCCTTTCAGGGGAGGGTCCGGGGGAGGGGTGAATCGGTATCAGACCTCATCATGTTTTTTTAAAATGGCGATGGCTTTGTATTGACAATGCTGATGAAAAAAAGTACATTATTAACAATGAGATATTTAAAATACGCAGGTCTCATTCAAGAAAGGAACAACTATGAACAAGCAGGAAAGCATTCTCTTCAGCGGCGGCGCGAACGGGGCTGAAGCGGAATTCGGTGCAAACGCGGAACGCGTCGGAATTGAGGAAGTGAATTTTACCTTTGAAGGACACGCCATAGCCCGACAGCGCGGCTTGCGCTTTCTGACTCAGAAAGAATTGAAAAACGGAGACATCAGCCTTGAATATGTTTCACGCCTGATGAATCGCCGTTACACGGACAACCCGACATTCCGCAAAATTCTGCAAACCATCTGGTATCAGATTAACAGCGGGCAGGAAATTTATGTGGTCGGAGAAATACTGGCAGATAACACCGTAAAAGGCGGCACAGGATGGGGCGCGGAGTTTGCCAAATTGTGCAACAAACCCTTATGTGTGTTTGATCAGAAGCGCGGGGCATGGTTTTCATGGAATCAGACAGAATGGATTGATTGCGGTGAGCCTGTCATCCGACAAAGTCTTTTTGCCGGAACCGGGACGCGGTTTCTTGAAGAAAACGGCAAAAAAGCCATTCGGGATTTGTTTGAAAGATCGTTTATATGATTTAACTTGCCATATCCCCCTTTTTAGGGGGATAACCATCTGTCAAAATTCGGATAAAAATGATATGTCTATCACATTGATTGCAAAAGATTTGTATCGGATGATTCGGGAAGTGGAAACACTGGAAAAAAAGATAGAAACTGCCCCGTCTCACAAGCGTGAGGCATTGGAAGATCAGCTCAGGCAGGTGAAAGCTGAACGGGATTATATCCGAAGGATGCTTGATGGAAGCAAAGATGTTGAGGATATAGTTAAAAAAAAGGAACGATACCGATGAATGAAGATATTCGGCAGCAGATTGTCATCAGCGGCGTGGGCGGTCAGGGGGTGTTGTTTATCACCGGACTTTTGGCAGACGCGGCGATTGACAAAGGGCTGCCTGTTTTTACCTCAGAAACTCACGGCATGGCGCAGCGCGGCGGCACGGTCATTTCGCATCTGAAAGTCGGCGATTTTTCAAGTCCGCTTATCCGCCCCGGTCATGCGGACGGATTAATCGCGCTTAAAGCAGAAAACATGGCACAGCACGGCGCGTTTGTGAAATCCGGCGGCTGGGCGGCAATCAACAGCCCATCGGCAATTGAGACCGAAATTCAGACGACCGCGTTAAATGCGGACTTGCTGGCTCAGGACATCGGAAATCCCAAATCTGTGAACATGATTGTGCTGGGGCTTGCATTGGCAAAAAAGAAATTATTCTGCGCTGTTGAAGAGATCAGAGCAGTATTGGAAAAGCGGCTTCACAAGAAACCGAAGATGCTGACTGATTCTCTGAAAGCGTTGGAAACAGGATATTCAAGGAGCATCTGATGAGTTTTATCCCAAAAGATCTGACCCAAGAAAAACTTAACACCATTCAATTGCAGGGGCTTCAATGGACAACTGCCCATGCGTACAATAACTCGCCGTTTTACCGGAAAAAATTTCAAGATGCCGGACTAAAGCCCGAAAATATTCGCTCTCTGTCAGATTTGGAACATCTGCCCTTTACAGATAAAGAAGATTTGCAAAGCGGCTATCCGTTTCCCCTGCGATCCGTTCCGTTTGAGCAGATTGTCCGCATTCATGCGTCTTCCGGCACGACCGGCAAGCGTAAGGTTTTATGCTATACCCAGAAAGACATTGATACTTGGGCAAATCTCTTTGCGCGGTGCTATGAAATTGCCGGGTTGAGCCGTGAAGACCGGGTGCAGATTGCGGTCGGATACGGGCTGTGGACTGCGGGCGCGGGCTTTCAGAACGGATGTGAGCGATTCGGGGCAATGTCCGTGCCGTTGGGTCCTGCCAATGCGGATATGCACTGCGATATGATGGCAGATATGGAAACCACCGTATTCTGCGCCACCGCATCTATGGCATTGCTGATGGCAGAAGAAATTCAGAAGCGGGGGCTGCTGTCCAAAATCAAAGTCAAAAAAATCATCATGGGCGCGGAACGCCACAGTGAGGCAATGCGGAAGCGCATCAGAGAATTGATGAATGTCGAGCATATTTTTGATATTTACGGACTGACTGAGCTTTACGGACCCGGAACCGGCTTGGATTGCGAATTTCATAACGGCATTCATTTCTGGGCAGATCATTTTATTTTTGAAATCATTGATCCGATTACACTCAAACCTGTGCCGCCCGGAACTTCGGGGGAATTGGTCGTAACCACCTTGTGCAAAGAAGCAAGTCCGCTGATTCGCTATCGCACCCATGACGTTACCCGGATTATAGACGCCCCATGTGCCTGCGGCGTTCCTTTTCCCCGACATGACCGGATTGTGGGCAGAACCGATGATATGTTTATTTATCGTGCGGTCAATATTTATCCGAGTCAGATTGACCATGTTTTAAGCCGGATTGAAGGCGTGGGCAGCGAATTTCAGATTCACCTGAAACAGCGGGAAGACGGGCGGGATATGATGATCATCAGGGTTGAGCGCGGAATCAAGGCAGGTCCCGCAGATGATGCGTATCTGGCTGAAAAAGTGGCAACCGAAATCCGCCGCAAAATTCTGGTGCGTTCTCAGGTGGAAATCGTGAGTTACGGCGATCTGCCCCGCACGGAAAGAAAAAGCAGGCGGGTCTTTGATGACCGAAAGTGAAAAAAAGCAGTGCAAAGTGCAAAATGAAATCCGAAGGGTTGATATTGTTATAGAAAAACGATATATTCGGAATCATCTGAATCCCGAAGGGATGAGATATTTACCCTTCGGGGTACAATATCTTATGATGTGATTCTGCTATAATCATAACAGCCTTTCAGACTTTTTTTATTGCATTGCGTAAAGTGGGTTATAGACTGATTCGACCAAAGGATATGGCAATGAGGCAGGTATTGTTAGAAGTCAGCGATACGATATATCATCGTTTTGCAGAGATTATCAGGAGTTTTCCGAAAAATCAGGTTCGGATTCGGGAAGAATTTACAGATGATGATTTTTTTTCGGATCAGGATGATAAGGCATATCAGAAGGCATTGAAAGAACTGGCTGACGGAGAGGCTGTTTCTTTGGATGAGTTGGAAAAGGAACTGCTGAAAGTCAATACTATGAAATTATTATGCTGCATCTTATTGTTTCTGACTCCCGGATGCTTTGCACAGCCCCAGATCAAACCGCCTGACTCGGAACTTCATCAGGCGCAAAGCCTCAGATATGAGCAGGAGATCAGACGGCTGGGCATGACCGGAGACTGGCTTGTTACACGCGGTTATCATGCCACAGACACGCTGGTTGTCAATGTTACGGGCATTCCGCTGAGTCATGTCGGCGTGTATGACAGCGAAATCGGGCAGGTTATCGAAGCCGAAGGTAAGGGCATTCACACCACGCGGTTATCGGAATTTGTGAACAAATCATACCGGCTGCTGCTTATCCGCCCCAAGTGGTCAACATCGGAAACCAGACAGAAAGCCATTGAACGGGCAAGAGCGTTGATTGGCAAAAGCTATGACTTTCTGGGAACTATCGGTTTCAATTTTCCATCGCGCTATTATTGCAGCGAACTTGCCATAGATATTTATAAAGAATGGCACGGACAATCGGAGCATCTGCCGAATGTGATTACGCCCGGCGAGCTTTACCTGTGGGGAACAATTCTCTACGATTCACAGCCAAGAAACTGATACACAGCAATAAAAGTCCCATCGGGACGACACATAATAGCCCGGAAATTCATTTCCGGGAAAGAGATTATTATCTGCCCTTCACTTTGCCCGCGCGTATTTTTTCCAAAGCTCTTTGAGCCGCAAGTTGTACTTTTTCGCTGTAATTTCTTTTGCTTAAAACACCTTTTTTCGGTTCTGAAACGCCGACCAGACACGGAATCGCTTCCTGTGCCATAAGATTGCCCAGCGCATTGCAGATTTTTTCTTCCAATTCAT
>DYRC01000001.1:16022-18699 GCA_020718925.1 Desulfonema limicola | reverse complement strand
GCTTCCTGTGCCATAAGATTGCCCAGCGCATTGCAGATTTTTTCTTCCAATTCATTTCGGGCTTTGGAGGTCATCAGGGTTTTGGTTTCAAGAATCTGAATCATCATCGGCACCGCAGCCCTGCATTCCATAGCGCCCAGCATTCCCACCGCATCAGCTTTCAACTGATCTCCGGCATCAGACAGTATGGCTGAAAATATGGATTCTCTTTGATTTCCGCCAATGCTGTAAATGCAGTTCAATACCTCGCGCTGTACCCGATAATCATCATAAACCAAAAACGGCTTAACCATCTCCAAATGGCTTTCATTTCCCACTTTGCCGAACAGCAATATCAGATTCCGCATAAAAAACCAAGGCTTGCCTTCCTGAATCCGCTGAATTAAAGCAGGCAGGGCAGCGGGACCTATATCTGAAATCAGTTGTAAGATTCTGGCACGCTCAGAACGATGCTGACTGTCTTTTAAAAGATTCAGCAGCGGATCCGCTGCATATTCAGCAAGAAATACCATAGTCCGGGATGCCTGTTCCCGTTTGTTTTCCTGATTGAAGCGGAATTCTTTCAAGAGATGCTCAAGAATGTCATTATCAGCAATGGCTTCAAGCATTTTTCCGATAAACTCCCGAAACGTTTCCTCTCTCTGAGATTTTCCATATCGCACAGAATGAAAGGCTTTCAGAATCTGCTCGGATTGAACAAACTGATTGTTTTTAATCAACTCTTTGGCTTTTTCTATCAGATACCGGGCGATTTTTTCCACCGCAGGCGTGAGCGATGTTTTTCGGCTTATCCAGTGGATCAGTTTCGGCATCAGCCGGGTAATCGTATTCTGGCGGAACGGTTCAGGAAATTTTTCAAGACTGGATGCCAGCGCATTTGCCACATCAGCGCGGACAGCAGCCACTTTGATGTTAAGACCTTCACAAAGCCGATCTGAAATCACCTCAACAATTCTTTCCTGTCCTTTGGAAAACATCTGCGTTACCGTAGCCGGAAGCGTCTGCATCAGTTCTTTGTCCTGAAAAGCAGTTTTTTCTCCTTTTATCAAGCTGTTAATTCCTGCCAGCAGTTTGGTCTTATACTCCTGTTTCTGGGTCTTTTCCTGTTCTTTTCTTTCCCGGATCCGGGTCTGAAGCTGCTCTCCTTTTTCAGATTTCAGCATATTCTGATACGCATGCCGGATAAGCTGTGCATCCTCTGATTTATTTCCCTTTTTCTGAGCATCATCAAACATCTGTCTGACTTTGAAAATCAGGCGCTCAAATTTTTCATCATCCAAAGCTTCAATAATATGTGAAAACAGCTTTTCTCCGAGTTCCCCTTCGGTTTTCTGCGTCAGAACAGTTCCTAAAACCTGCTCGTCCTTTTTAGCCATTGATGTTGCCAAATGTCTGGATACTTTATCTTTAGATTCATAATCCAATACCGTATCCAAGGTATTGACCATCGGCGCAAAGGTTTCTTCTATATCAAGTTTTTTTTCATCTTTTGATGCAATCTTCTGATCTTCATCCATAGAGACAAAGACCTTCTGATCTATGATAATATGCGATAGTTTCTTTTCGGCTATAAGGGATTTCAATCCCCCCTTTTGGGATATTTCTTCAGGACGGGCTATCAGCAATTCCAGAAAAGTGATAAATTCATCGCGCAACATGCCCCGTTGAAAGCTTAAATTTTTAATGCTGAAATTGAGCAGTAAGTCCAGAAATGCTATAACTTGCGGTTTTTGCTGTTCTTTTTCACTCAAGGGCTGACCGAAGATAAGCAGATTTTTTTCCGACTCGGCAAATGCAAGCGACTCTTCTGTTTCAAGAATATGATCAATACTCTGCAAAGCCTTATCTACGGAATTGATTGTGGCAGTGCTGGTTATCGGATACAGACGCATATTTCGGATCGCCGCATTGATGGCAACCATTGTTCTTGCCGCTTTTTCCTGAATTACCCTGTCTATCATGGTTCACCCCCCGATTCTGATGAAAAAGTACATTCCCCGCCCTGATTTGTCAAATAAAAAGCAGATGTTCTTATTGAATTATGTCAGACAGCCCTTTAATCTCAGTTTCAATTTTTTCCCATCGGAGTGCATTTTTTGTATAATCGTAATCATTTATATCAGATATCAGTCCTTGGGGCTGAGGTTATTATTTTTTAAATATTTAATTTTATTGTTTTTAAATAAACAGTTTCCGAATTGTAAATGTCTGGCATCTTCTTTGCTTATTATGAAAGCAGGATTCACCCTGATAATAAAGGAGAAACGCCATGAAAAGAATCATGATGATATTCGGAATTTTTGCAATAGTGATGATGTTCGGCGCGGCAAGCACAGCCTTTGCTGATCGTCCGTTCAAAGCTGACAGACTTGAAGACAAAGCGGCAATGAACAAAGCCAGAGCAGAGCAGCTTAAACGTCAGGCTGAAATTGACAGAGCCAATGCGGAAAGACTTGCACATAAGGCGCGGATGGAACAGGAAGCCGCCAGAAGACTTGAGCATAAGGCACACAGACAGGAAGCCAGATCTGAAAAATTCAAGCATAACAGACATTGGCGCCACGATAACAGACCCCAAAGATACGGATATTCAGAGTATTAAAAAGTGAAACGCCCGGCAGTCAGGCTCAGTCCTGATTGCCGTTTTTTTTCTTATTCAGAATCAGGATTCAAAGAT
>DYRC01000001.1:0-15922 GCA_020718925.1 Desulfonema limicola | reverse complement strand
GCCATGAATGTTATCCGAATCGTAAAGATAGGCATCTGTATTTTCAGAAATATCTGCCGGACCATCTTCATCATCCCATATTCCGCTATACAGGAATGGCAGGTACGGCGTTGTTTTTCTGACTTTCGGTTTACGGCGCAATTTTTCTATGATTACTCTGACAGAAGTCTGCGGGGGCAGATTCAGACATTTTATTTTTTCCGAAAAATTCTCTATCGTTGTCTGAATTTCCATAACTATCCTCCTTTTTATCCTTGAATCCTTACAAAATCCTTCAATCCTGATTCAGTTTTTGCCGCGACCAAAGGGCAAGCCCTTTTGGAAACCCGGCTTGCCCAATCTCTCAAATCACCGAATAATAAAAATGATCAGATGACACAAATGATCTTGTTCGGAACGAACCGCACGCGCATAGTTGTAATCAGAAGTGATTTTTAAAAAGGTCGAGAAAAGAAGATTCGAGTTCTATCTCCGCAATCCCGATCTGTTGTTTTTGCCCGGTCAATGCAACCGATTTGCTGATAAGCTTTTCATTCGGCGTTCCCCAGAACTGATAAATGCTGACATACACTTTGCTGCGGGTGCTTGCCCGGTTCTGATCGCCTCTGAAATATTGAACAGTCACTTTGTAGGTTCCCGATTCAGCGGATTGCGAACTCATATACATTTCGGGACCATAGCCGTCTGTAACATCACGGGTGATATGACCGCCTTTTTTGGTAAAACGATGTCCGTAGTAACATTCTTCGCCATTAGGCTCGACAACATGAAGATCAATATCTGTTTTGTCCGTGTTCCATGTAGCGACCACCACAATCGCAGGCGGCTTTGCATCGGGCTTTTCAGCGATTTTTTTCAGACGCGCTTCGGCGAAATCCTTCACCGAAGTTGTCAGTCTGCCTCTGTCAATCATTTTCAGAAGCCGCAGATAATCCATATTCAGAATCGCGGCAAATTCTCCGGCGCGACCGCTCCAATTGCTGTCTGACGCCACTTCGTAATACGCCATTGCCAAGTCTGCTTTTCCGATTTCGGTCAGGCAGAGTGCCATTTCCCGATACAACACAAACTCATGCGGACGGATTTCGGCAACCCGCCTGAGCAGATGATAGGCATGACTTGCAAATCCCATTTCCATTGCGGTAAATGCAATATCGCGGCAAAGCGCCGGATCATTCGGATTCAATTCGATGAGTGAACTCAGTGCTTTCAACGCATCATCATTCCCGTATTTTGATTTCCGATGTTCTGCTTCCAGCGACATAGAATCATAATCCGGCTTGCCTGTGGCAAGCTGCTCACGGATCAACCCCGACATTTCTTTCCAAGTCCGCGCCTTGCAATTCAGAGCTTTGGGCTGAACCGCAAAAGATTCTTCAGGCATTTTATCCAGCGTCATCTGAAATGCGATGGAAAGATTGAAATTCATCAGAGGAACTTTTTTCAGTTTTTCCAACGCGCTCATAAATCGGACTTTTGCATGAGCCGCATTTTCTCCGATGTTTTTAATCTGTTTGGAAATCACTTCGGACGCATTGGTGATTTTTACCACAAGCGCATCATCCTGCGGCTTGATATTGAATCGCTGATAGTCCGCCTCGCTTTCCAGCATCAGCAGCGAACAGGTCTGACCCGTGATTCGGAAATGACGGGAATATGCTTCAGGTTCAGCTTGAACGGTTTCTTTAAATTCTTCCATCTGACCGACCGCAACCTGACCGTAAATGCGCGGAGTCAGATCAGAAGCTACCGGATCGGGAAGAGTTATGGGAATACGGATTTCTTTTCCCTGCCGGGCAAGGGTCAGAACCAGCCGATTTTTTTCAGGGATTCCTTTTCCGACAATCAGCAGCTCCTGTCCCGGAAAAACAGATTCGGGGCGTCCGGCTATCAGCAATTCCTTTATGCCGGGAACCGCAACATTGACCAACTGCCACGGACGATTTCGATGCGCTGTTGACGCGGTATGCACTTCCGCATCGCCGGTAACCGAAAATACCGAACCGCCCGAAATTCTTGCCAGATTAGACAACAGCCGTGTATCTGTCCCGGAAAGACCGGTCTGATAAGCAAACAATGAAGCGGCATGTCCTGATTTCAAGGCATCGGAAATGGCATTGCTATCCGATTCGCCCCAAGTGGCGGATCCGTCACTGAGCAGAAATACATCCCATTTATCCGAAATTTTGGCTTTATCCGCCCATGACGGCTGAGACGCTTCTTTCAACGCGCTCCCCATATCAGTAGCACCTTCAAGCGCAAGCGTCTGAATATATGCGGATAATGCTTCGAGATTTTCAGGCGTGTTTGCCGAAAAACCTTCTTTCCACCAGAATGTTTCGATATTGAAAAATAAAACCGCAAATTGCTTCAATTCATCCCGGTTGTTTTTCAGTATCTCCTGAATCAGCGCAAGCCATATATTGAAACGATCCGGATTTGAACTGAGTGAAACATCCACCGCAAACACGGCATACGGAGCGCCGGAGGAAATCTGAGCTTGGGGCAGATCAGGCTTGAACTTAACCGCAAAATAGGCGTCTGTTTCAGCGTCTTTGCCGGTCATCAGAATATTGCCGATATTTCCGAGCCTTACCGTCAATGAGCGTTCCAGCGGCTTTTCAAAGCGGTAATGAATGCGATTTCCTGCTTTTGCGCCTTTGTTATCGGGCGAAATGCTTACCGATACGCCCGGCATCTGAGAGACAAGAATATCTGCTACGGTATTGGGAATATTTGCAGGAAGATCAAGGCGGTATTCCGAATCTTTGCCTGCTTTGATCAGATCGGTATCATATCCGATAACCACCCGGTGCAGTTTTCGGGGCATAATCGGATACAGGCGGGTGCTGAAAATTCCCGGTCCCGACCATTCCATCAGCGCAGGATCAACTTTCTTTCGGACAGTTTCCTGATAGGCAATTGCCGCCTTTTCTCTGGGAACCATTTTTGCCTGTTTCAGCACTTTCCAAGTATTTTTGCGATCAGCGACAATCTGTTCGGGAGACCAGCCGTTTTTCAATATCGCGTCCGAGCTTTCAAATCTGGGCGTCTGGCTCATGTTTTCTTCATAAATGACAGATTCGCCGAAAGCCAGAAAATACGGGGAAGCCTCATCCGGCAGCCTCAGTGAAAAATTGCCTTCAAACATCCGATCCCGGTCGTTATAGAAAAATATGTCCATCAACACCCTTGCCCGAAAACCATCCACATGAACCGTGATCTGAGTGCCTTTGATCGGCAGTTCTTCGGTTTCTCCGATCATCAGCCGCAGGGTATTGGGCTGAATTTCGGAACGCTTCCATGTGCTTACTTTATCTTCGCTGCTTTTTTTCTTATCCTTTGAGAGAGAGGTTTCTTCTTGTAACTGAGCTTCGGGCTTCATAGCCGAACCAATCAAACCGGTATCAGCCCCGCCGCTGACTCTGTCAGAACTGGGTCTTGATGCTGATGATTTCGCCATTTTTGTCCCTTGTGCCATCGGCGCAGGTGCGGAAGATGTTGATGATAAAGCTGCATCTGATTTAACTGTTTTTTTTGCACAGCTTACAAAAACCGCAGATAAGACAACCAACAGAAACACCATGAGACAAAAAACCATAAATTTCTTTTTGTTTTCAGACATTTTTGATTTCTCCTTAACAAACAGAATGAAACTCCATTATTTTAATCCCTCAGAAGCTATGCGTGAAGGCAGCAGACACGCCTCCTCTCTTTCAGAAAGTATCTTTTCCCATACAGGCTTCAATCTGTCAATATTTTCACCGATAGCCCACAGACATCCGCCGCCGCCTGCGCCGGTAAATCTTGCCGCACAATTTTCCCGGATAGCCGCATCTGCTAATTTTTCGCCCATATCATCCAGCACGTCCGGAGTCATTTCCCGGCGGATTGAGACTTCCTGATTCACGGCATCTGCTGCGGCTTTGATGTTTTCAGCCTGAATTGCTTCAACAAATTGATGAGTGCATTGAATAATCTCTGTCCACTGCGTCCGATATTTGCCGGATAGAAAATCTTTCACCCATCTGCCGTTGATATTTGCCGATACATGGGGAATGCCGCAATAGGCAAGCAGAAAATGATTTTCAAGCGCATTTACATTAAGGTTTTTTCTTTCAAACAAAGGCGCGTCCGGTTCCGCAGACCAGTACCATGCGTTGATTCCGCCATAAACCGCAGCCAACTGATCCTGCATTCCGCAAGGTACGCGTGCCACGCTTTCTTCAATGGCATGAGCGAGAATTGCGATATTTTTTTGTGAAATATCTTGGTTGAACATTTTTGAAAATACGGCAATAAGGGCAACTGCCGCAACGGATGACCCGCCTAATGCACTTCGGGGCGGAGATTCGGATTCGATTTCAATGTGTACGCCTGACGCCCTGAAATATGCGGCAATGGCAAACATCAAGCCCAGCGGATGGTCAAAGGGCGCGGCATCTGCTGAAAATTCCGCGCTGTCAAAGCCTTTAGAAGAAACTTTGACCATTCCTTCACGATAGTCTGACACTCGGACATGGGTTCTCAAATCAATCGCAATATTAAAGGTGCATGGATTCAGATGTTTCAGCGGATAGTAAAATGTCCTGATGTCCAATGTCCCGCCCATATCAATCCGGCACGGCGCAGAAGCTTCGATCATATCTTTTCATCCTTTGACAAGGTTAATTATAGCAGGAATTATGCAAGATGTTTATATAGATGTGAATTGTAAAATGGGCAAGTCAAAAAACACAAAAAGGCTTAGATGAATATCTAAACCCTTAATTGTTTTATTATTTATGGTAGCGGGGACTGGATTTGAACCAGTGACCTTCGGGTTATGAGCCCGACGAGCTACCGGACTGCTCCACCCCGCAACATTTATAAAAGGTAATATAATCGGAAATTCGGGGATTGTCAAGTATATTTTTTTAAATTTTAATATTAAGGGTAGAATTATCGGATTTACAAAGAAACGCAAAAAAAACTATTGACAATATGGGGAAGGATATGGCAAAATTAAAAACTACTGAGTGCTCGTTCAATTTTTAAACTGTTCGCACTGAAAAGCTGTTTTGACTGAAATAATGTTTAGAAATCAACATATTACATCTTTTATCAGAAACGCTGGCAAATGCCGCAAAATGACGGTTTCATGCCTGTCCGAGGCAGGAACAAACAATCAACCGGAGGGGAGAGTATGTCGTTAGTAAGTATTTACAAAGACGCAATGGCGTTGAACATGATCAAGGACATGGGAAAACGGGAAGCCGCAGCAAAGGATTTTTTTGGGAAACTGAATAAAATGACTTTGCCTGAAAAATTCAACTGGGCAGCCGAAATCTTTGAAGGTCTGCATGTCAAAGAGAGGGGAGATCAGCCCGCGTTGATCTGGACTGATCTGGATACGGATGCCGAACGTCAGTTCACCTACAAAGAGTTTGCCGCGAACGGGAATAAGTTCCTGAACTTTGTCCGTAAAAACAATGTTCAGAAAGGCAACAACATGTATCTGCTGACCCCCATTGTTCCTGAAACATGGTTCGCATCATTTGCAGGGTTAAAAGGCGGTCTTGTTGCGGTACCTACGGCAATGACCATGACGGAAAGAGAAATTCAATTCCGTTTTCAGGCTTACAAACCCGATGTGATTGTGGCTGCCGAAGGTCTTACGAAGCTTGTGGACGATGCTTTGGCAAAAGCTGACTGTAGCCCCAAGACAAAGATCGTATTAGGAAAAAAGGACGGGTGGGTCTCTTATTCCGCAATTGATGCAGAATCCGGTCAGGCGGAACCGGCGGATGTTAAAAAAGATGACGTGCTGTTCTGTTTTTTTACATCCGGCACCACCGGACTTCCCAAAAGAGTGGGACACAGCGCTATCTCATACCCTGTGGGACATCTCTCAACCGCAGTTGTGATCGGGCTTGAACCCGGAGACATTCATCACAATCTGAGCGCGCCCGGATGGGCAAAATGGGCATGGAGCAGTTTCTTTTCCCCGTTCAACATGGGAGCCACAGCAACCGGCTTTGCATTCGGCGCCCTCAATATGCAAAAGTATCTCGCCGCTGTTGCCAAATACAAGGTCAATTCTTTCTGCGCTCCGCCGACCGCATGGCGCGCATTTGTCGGACTTGACCTGAGTAAATATGATCTGAAAGCCATGAAGTATTCGTTGAGCGCGGGCGAACCGCTGAATCCCGAAGTCATTGAGCAATGGAAAAAAGCCACCGGAACTGAAATCCGTGATTTTTATGGGCAAACCGAATCCACCTGCATGATCGGCAATCCGCCCTGGATGGAAGGCAAAATGCGTTTCGGCTCCTTCGGTTATCCTGCCTATATGTATGATGCGATCCTGACGGATGAAGAGGGCAAAGAGATCACTCAGCCTGATGAACCCGGTCATATCACCATCCGCCTGAGCAATTGGAGAGCTATGGGGCTTTTTCAGGAGTATATCGGAGACCCTGAAAAAACCAAGAACGCATTCCAGAATAATATGTATTTTACCGGAGATAAGGCATCTTTTGACAAAGACGGATACTGGTGGTTTGTCGGCAGAGCCGATGACGTTATCAAGTCTTCCGACTATCGCGTAGGTCCGTTTGAGGTGGAAAGTGCTTTAATTGAGCATCCTGCGGTTATGGAAGCGGCTGTGGTGGGAACCCCTGATCCCGAAAGGTATCAGTTGGTAAAAGCCTATGTTATTTTAACAAAAGACTATAAACCATCCAGAGAACTGGCTTTGGAATTGTTCCAGCACACCATCAAAGCCCTGGCAAAATTCAAAATTCCGAGAATCATCGAATTTGTGACCGAACTGCCCAAAACCATCAGCGGTAAAATCAGAAGGGTACAACTCAGAGAAAGCGAAGAAAAGAAGACCAAAGATGTCGCCGCTTCGCCCAATGAGTATTTCTACCATCAATTTCCGGAACTGAGTTCCAAGAAAAAGTAATTCGGATTTTTCCGATTCATCGGGGGCTGGAAATTTTCAGCCCCTCAAACCTTATTCCTCTGATTACCCCGCGGTTTTACCGCAAGACTCATCTCATCCGCAGCTTTCTGCCATACTTCTTCAGGATGATCGCCTGCTTCAAACCATTGTAAGCGATCTTTTTCCAATCCGATTTCTTCAAGAAGATGTCTGACATGCTCAATCCGGGCTTTGACTTTGGGCGTGATGTTTTTATATTTGCAAACATTTTCGCTGCCCAGAACAATATACGCCCCGTCCGCGCCGCATTCAAATGCTTTGAGCAAATCGCGCACCCCGATACGGCTCGCGCAATGCACAATCATCGGTAGGATATTCGGCGGCAGCGATATTTCCCGAAAGCCCGCATGATAATTACAATGAAATGCCACAAGAATCGGGCTTTTCCGTTTCGGATCAGGCGTTCCGATTATCTCAGGCATCTGCTTTATCAGCCCATCCACATCATAGCCTACCATAGAAATCGCTTTATTCGGACATTCAGATGCACAAAGTCCGCAAGCTTGGCATTTATCCACCAGCATATTTGCCCGATGAGTTACCACCGGCGTTCCGTAAGGACAGATTCTGAAGCAGGTCAGACAGCCGCAGCATTTGCCCTGATCTACCACCGCGCCCGCGCCGCAGCTTCTGCATCTCCGGGATTCTTTGACCGCAGAAATTTCATCATAGCCGATTTCATACTGAGCAAATCCGGTAATTCGGATTTCAGGTGCTAAAACTTCGATTCTTTCCCTCGCCTGCGTTGCAATTTTGGCGCGGACATCTTCCGGCAGACGGCGGATTTGATTTTTTTCATGCTCATCCAGTACAGATTGAATATCCTCGCCCTGCAAATACTGATGAATGGCTTTGCCTGCCCTGCGTCCGTCAGCCACCGCACGAATGGCGGGGCATGGTCCCGTAACGACTTCTCCGGTAGCAAATATCTTCTCTACACTGGTCTGATGCGTGTTTTTATTCCATGTCAGAAGTCCGCGCTCATTGAGCTTTACCGGCGAATCTTTGAGAAAAGACAGATCAGACCTGCGCCCAATGGCAATAATGATGGTATCTGCCGGGATAAACAAGGGTTGCGCCTCATCAAATACCGGATTAAACCGTCCATGTTCATCAAACAATGATCTTACTTTGACGGTTTCCAATCCTTCGATACGCCCGTCTTTATTGCGGCGGATGGCTTTGGAACCGCGCTGATAATTGAACCGGATGCCTTCTTCCGCAGTTTCATCAAGTTCCCATTTCCAAGCAGGCATCTGATCAGGACTTTCCAGACACACTAATTGAATATCCTCATCGCCCAGACGCCTGACGCATCGGGCAACATCCACAGCCACATTTCCGCCGCCGATAATCAGAACCCGTTTTCCTAGCGGAGGCTTTTTCGCGCGAGCAATATCTTCCAGAAACGGCAATGCCAGCAATACGCCGGGACCTTCAATACCGGGAACAGACAGTGAAAAACTCTGAGAAAGCCCAGCTGCAATCAGCACCGCGTCATGCTGATCTGAAAGATCGTTAAACGACATATCTCTGCCGATTTCAAAGCCGGTTTTCATCTCAACGCCTTTGGCAAGAATATCGTCAATATCGTCTTTTAAAATCTGCCGGGGCAGGCGGTATGGCGGAATCGCAGAAACCAGCATTCCTCCGGGTTCGTGAAATTTCTCAAAAATTGTTACTTTATAGCCCAAATCCGCCAAATCGTTTGCTGCGGTCAGTCCCGAAGGACCTGAACCGATGATGGCAATTTTTTCCATCCGGGTCTGAGGAATCAGCCTGCGCCGGCTTCGGCGGTAATCAATTGCCTTTTCCATTGCAAAGCGTTTGAGATGCCGGATGGCAATCGGCTCGTCAATTTCAATGCGCCGACATGCCTGCTCGCACGGATGATAACAAATCACAGAACAGGTCGAAGCAATCGGATTGACCGAGCGGATCACCTCAAACGCCTCTTCATACCGGCTCTGAGCAATCAGGGCAATGTATGCCTGAGTATCAATATGAATCGGACATGCGGCACGACACGGCGGGTAAGGTCGCTTTTCCTTCAATTCGGATCCGTAAGCAGAACAGAGATGTGTCATCTGATTTATCCTTTATTATCGATTGGTTAATTCTGATAAATGTATTGTAACATGCTGTATTTTCAATAGCAAGGAAATAAGACAGCCGGAGTATGAGAGGTTTGAAAGTTTTACAGCATGTTGATGTTTTTCAGATTATGTAACATCAAGTGCGTTGCAGGCAATCAAATTGTCAGCATTTTTCAAAAAATCAAAAAATAACTGATGATGACGCATCAAAGCGTTTTTTTTCCGAAAAATCAGAAAGAAATCTCTTTCTATCTGCCAATTCTCAATCGCCTGTTCGCTTATCAGGTTATGTTCCAACTCCCTGCGGACAGCATAAACAGAAATGATTGACGCGCCCATTCCGGCAATCAGCGACTCTTTTACGGATTCGGAACTTCCCATTTCCGCAATAACATTGAATCTCGGATAAACTCCGGTTTTTGCTGAGATATATTCTTCGACAATCTGGCGGGTGCCGGAACCTTTTTCCCTGATGACAAACGGGAGTTTCATCAATTCGGCTGCTGTCATAAAACATTTTGTTTTCAAGCTATTGGGAACCACAAGAATCAGCCGGTCTTTCCATACGGATTCCGCATGAATTTTTTTGTGCATCGGTTTTTTTCCGGTAAATCCGATTTCCGCATGTCCGTTCAGAATTATATCTATCGCCTCATCGCTGTTGGCAGTTCTGACAATCGCCCGAATATCCGGATAATCTTTATTGAAATGACTCAGAATATGCGGAAGGATATAGGCTGCCGGAATCGTGCTGGCAATTATCTCAATATTCCCGCTTTCATTCTGAAACATTCCGGCATATTTTTCTTTCAGGTCTTCCCTGAATCCGGTCACCTTCCGGGCATATTCGTACATCAGATTACCCTCCGGCGTTAAGGAAATCCCTGAATTTTCCCGGTTGACAATCCTGACTTCAACGGCATTTTCCATATTCCCGATGTTTTTGGTCAGCGCCGGCTGACTTAATCCCATCTTTTTGGCAGCACGGGTAAAACTCCTCTCCCGTATCAGATGAATCAGGGATTCCAACTGATGTATCGTTATATTGTTCAATCCGTCATAATTCATAATTTTCATCATTATCATAACTCATAACTATAATCAAGCGATTATTATAACTTTTAGGAATTTGACATATTCTTTTTTATTATCTATTAAAATCTTTTCAAAATCAAAGCATGTTTTGAAAGCATTGAAAAAAGCAAGGAGAATAACATGGCTGAAGCAGCAATAAGAATCTCTAAGGAGAAGAAAAGCATCTTCATGGATACGGTCAAAGAGATACTTCCCGATAAAGGGAATCTGAATCTCTGTCTGACCTGCGGTTTGTGTTCTTCGGGATGTCCGGCAACGGGTTTGGAGAATATGGATCCGCGCAAGTTTCTCAGAATGGCGGCACTCGGGCTGGATGATGAAATTACCATGCATCCATGGGTCTGGCTATGCACGATGTGTGAACGATGTCTGTATGCCTGTCCTATGAAAATCAATATTCCGAGACTGGTCTATGAGGCAAGAAAGCTATGGCCCCGTGAAAAAAGACCCAAAGGGATTCTCGGTTCGTGCGATATGGCGCTTCGCAATATGAGCTGCAGTGCAATGGGAACGCCGGAAGAAGATTTCCGGTTTGTGGTGAATGATCTCCTTGAAGAAGTGCGGGCAAATCAACCCGGATGGGAGAATCTTCAGGCGCCCATAGACAAGCAGGGAGCGCATTTCTTCCTGAGTCAGAACTCGCGTGAACCTGTAACAGAGCCGGAAGAGATGGTTCCTTTGTGGAAAATTCTTCATCTTGCCGGAGCGGACTGGACATATAGCTGTACCGGCTGGGGCGGAGAAAACTACTGCATGTTTCTGGCAGATGACGAAAACTGGAAAAAGATTGCCGAAACAACCTTGCAAGCCGCCAGAGACCTGGAATGCAGATATTATCTGAACACAGAATGCGGACACGCCACCTATTCGGTTTGGATGGGTCAGAAACGGTATGGCATCAAAGCTGATGACATAGAGATCGTTCCCATAGTACGGTATTATGCCAAATGGATCCGCGAAGGAAAATTGAAGGTCAGCTCCGATTGGAACAAAGATCGCAAAATCATATTCACCACCCAGGATCCATGCCAGCAGATTCGCAAGAGCTTCGGAGACCCGCTGGCAGATGATCTGCGGTTTGTGATCAAATCCTGTGTCGGAGAAGAAAACTTTGTGGATGTCTATCCGAACAAATCGAACAACTACTGCTGCGGGGGCGGGGGCGGCTTCCTTCAGTCCGGTTATACCGAACAGCGATTGAAATACGGAAAAATGAAATTCGATCAGGTTATGGCGACTCGCGCAAAATACGTTGCCGTACCTTGTCATAACTGCCATGCACAGATTCACGAATTAAGCGGACATTTCGAGGGGGAATTTCATGTCATCCATTTATGGACGCTGATCGCTCTTTCACTCGGTGTGCTTGCGGAAAATGAACGGGCTTATCTGGGACCCGATTTGCAGGAGGTTAATTTGCCGAACTGAGTTGCTTGCGGTTAAATTAACAAACAAAGGAGAACATCCGTTATGTCAAAAGATAAAATCGGATCTGTCATGGTGGTCGGCGGCGGAATCGGCGGAATACAATCTGCTCTGGACCTTGCAAATGCCGGTTTTCTCGTGCATCTGGTGGAGAAATCGCCGGCTATCGGCGGGATTATGAGCGCGTTGGACAAGACCTTTCCCACCAATGACTGCTCCATGTGTATCCTGTCACCGAAATTGGTCGAGGTGGGGATGCATAAAAATATCCATCTGCTGACGCTTTCGGAAGTGGAATCGCTGGAAGGGGAAGCAGGGAATTTCAAAGTAACGGTTCGTGAGCATCCGCGTTACATTGATGTGACAAAATGTATTGCGTGCGGCAAGTGCGCTGAAAAATGTCCCCGCAAAGTCGAAGACGAATACAATCAGGGACTGAGCAGGCGCAAAGCCGTGCATGTGCCTTATCCTCAGGCAGTTCCTCTCAAATATGCCATTGATAAAGATCATTGTATTTATTTTGAAAAAGGCAAATGCCGGGCATGCGAAAAATTCTGCCCTGCGGATGCCATTGATTTTGACCAGAAAGAAAAAATTTATATGCTTGAAGTCGGTTCTGTAATTGTTGCGCCCGGATTCAGGTGTTACAATCCTTCCGGCACAGACCGTTACGGCTACGGCAGGCTCCCGAATGTCGTTACCAGTATGGAATTTGAACGCATCCTGAGCGCGTCAGGACCATTCGAGGGGCATCTGGTTCGTCCTTCGGATCATAAGAAGCCTGATAAAATCGCATGGCTGCAATGTATCGGCTCAAGAGATATTCGTGAAGATTCGCATGGTTACTGTTCGGGAGTCTGCTGCATGTATGCCATCAAAGAGGCTCTGGTTGCCAAAGAACATGCGGGCGGCAAGCTGGATACCGCGATTTTCTTTATGGATATGCGGACTCACGGCAAAGGATTCGAGCAGACCTATAACCGGGCAAAAGACAAAGAAGGCGTCCGGTTTATCCGTTCAAGAGTGCATACCATCGAGCCGGCGTCTGATACCGGCGATCTGAGTGTAATGTATGTAACAGAAGACGGGCAGATGATCACCGAAACTTTCGATATGGTCGTGCTTTCGGTAGGGCTTGAAATCTCCGATGAAATCAAAGCTTTGGCAGATAAGCTGGGAATTGAAACCGATTCGGACAGATTTGCTTTGGCAGGCGGCTTTGCGCCGGTGGCTACTTCAAAACCGGGGGTTTATGTATGCGGTGCATTTGCAGGACCCAAAGATATTCCCCAGTCGGTCATGGAAGCTTCAGCCGCATCAGCCGCAGCCGCAGCACTGCTCTCTTCAGTCCGAAATACCCTTACCACCGAAAAGACTTATCCCAGCGAAATTCCGGTACTCGGCGAAAAACCGAGAATCGGCGTGTTTGTCTGCCACTGCGGAACCAATATCGGCGGAATTGTGGATGTGCCGTCTGTCAAAGAATATGCCGCAACCCTGCCGAATGTCGTATTTGCCGCAGATAATCTGTTCACCTGCAGTCAGGATACTCAGGAGATTATCCGGCAGAAAATCAGAGAAAATCATCTGAACCGCGTGATTGTTGCCGCATGTACCCCGCGCACCCATGAACCGCTGTTTCGGGAAACCATTCAGGAAGCCGGATTGAATCCGTATCTGTTTGAATTTGCCAATATCCGGGATCAGAATTCATGGGTTCATCAGCAGGAACCCGAAGCCGCCACCCGAAAGGCAAAAGACCTGATTCGCATGGCTGCTGCAAAAGCCTCTCTGCTCGAAGCCATCGAGCCTCTGAAGATCGAGGTCAATCCGAATGCGCTGGTGATCGGCGGCGGAGTTGCGGGAATGAGTGCTGCTTTGAATCTTGCAGATCAGGGGTTTAAAACATTTCTGATTGAGCGGGAAAGTCAGTTGGGAGGAAATGCGCTTCATATCCGTCAGACATGGAACGGTCATAATGTGGGAGCGTTTGTAGGCGAATTGAAAAAAAGCGTGGAATCGCATAAAAATATCGAAGTGTTATCCGGTACTGAGATAGCCGCGATTGACGGATTTGTCGGAAACTTCACCTCGACGGTTCAGACCGGAGATGTCCGGCGTGAAATTCAGCACGGTGCGGTGATTCTGGCAACCGGAGGCAGGGCATCCGAGCCGGATGAATATCTGTACGGAAAAAGCAGCCGGGTGATGAAATGGCACGAGCTGGATTATCTGTTTGAAAAAGAGCCGGACAAATTGGAGAAAGCCACCGGCGTTGCATTTATCCAGTGTGTCGGTTCGCGTGAACCGGATCATCCTTACTGCTCCAAAGTCTGCTGCACGGCTTCGGTGCAAAGTGCCATTCGGTTAAAGGAGAAAAAGCCGTATCTGCGGGTGTATATCCTGTATCGGGATATGCGTACTTTCGGACAGCGGGAAGAACTTTATCGCAAAGCCAGAGAAATGGGCGTCATATTCATCCGGTATTCTGTGAACGAAAAGCCGATGGTGGAAAAAGACGGAGAAGACGGGCTGCTGATTACGGTCAGAGACCACGTACTGGGGCGGCAGATTCGGATTCCTGCGGATTATCTCAATCTGGCAACCGCAATTCTTCCCACAGAAGGACAGAAGCAGATTGCTCAGATGCTGAAAGTTCCGATCAATGACGAAGGATTCTACCTTGAGGCGCATATCAAACTCAGACCTGTTGATTTTTCCACAGACGGCGTATTTGTCTGCGGACTCTGTCATTATCCAAAGCCTATTGAGGAAGCGATTGCTCAGGCACAGGCAGCCGCAGCACGCACAGCCGGTCTGCTGATGAAGAAAACCATTGATATTGAACCGATTGTTTCAGTCGTGGATGAGAAAAAATGTATCGGCTGCGGATTATGCGAATTATCCTGCTCTTTCAGTGCCATCCGGCTCAAAAAGGTTGTGGGCAAAGGATACAGAGCGGAAAATTATTCCGCATTGTGCAAAGGATGCGGCGTATGCGCGGCAGCATGTCCCCAGCACGCTATTGATATGAAACATTTCAGGGAAGTACAAATCCGTGCGGCAATTCATGCAGGCTGCACCGAGTGCGCCGATCCGGTCCGGGAAGCCGCATAAAGGAGAAGATAATGAGTGATTTCAAACCGAAAATTTTGGCGTTTCTGTGTAACTGGTGTTCTTATGCCGGAGCGGATCTGGCAGGCGTATCGCGTATTCAGTATCCTCCGTCCATCCGGGTTGTGCGGACAATGTGTTCCGGAAGGGTGGATCCGCTCTTTGTGATTCAGGCATTGCAGGACGGATTTGACGGCGTATTCATCGGCGGATGTCATATCGGGGACTGCCACTATCAGGACGGCAATCTCTATACCCTGCACCGGATGGATATGGTGGCGCACCTGCTTGATATATCCGGTATCGGAAGAGATCGGGTTCATCTGCGGTGGGCAAGCGCGGCAGAAGCACAGCCTTTTGCGGACCATGTTACTGAAATTACAGACGTCATAACAAAACTCGGTCCCTTCGATAAAACAACGCATGAATTGCCTCTGGCAGCATTGGCACGCGCTCTGGCAACCCGGCGTCTGCGCTGGCTGGTGGGTATTGATCGGCATATCAGCGAAGAGGAGAATGTCTATCTGGAAAAGACCGACCCCGAACATTTCAAAAAAGTCCTGCAGGAAGCGGTTAGTGCAGAGTATCACAAAGGACTGATTCAGGAACTTATTACCCGAGGACCTGTTACCGTAAGAGAAATGTCGGAAAAGACCGGACTTCCGGTTCATACGATTTCGCTCAGGCTCAATGATCTGGAGCGGAGCGGCGTTGCAGAACTTGACAGTTGCGAAGAAAGAACCCCGAAATTTGTCGCATCTGCGGCATAAATGAGGAAAGATTATGGCAAATGAAAGCAAAAAGATCGGCAGTGTCATGGTGGTCGGTGCGGGGGTTGCCGGAATTCAGGCTTCTTTGGATATGGCAAATGCCGGATATTATGTTCATCTGGTGGATAAATCATCCAGCGTGGGCGGGCTGATGCCTCAGTTGGACAAAACCTTTCCGACCAATGACTGCGCCATGTGCATCATATCTCCGTTTCTGGTGGAAGTGGGGCGTCATCTGAATATCAATATTATTTCAAACAGCGAGCTTGAATCACTCGAAGGCGAAGCCGGTGCATTCAGGGCAACTGTGCGGAGTCATCCGCGATACATCGATATTGAAAAATGTACGGCTTGCGGACAATGCCGTGATGTCTGTCCGGTTACGGCTATCAATGAATTCGACTGCGGACTGGATCTGCGGAAAGCGATTTATA
>DYRC01000232.1 GCA_020718925.1 Desulfonema limicola | reverse complement strand
GGGGCTTACCCCTGCAATATTGCCGAAAAATATATGATCGGGTACTTACTTGTAAAATTCCTTCTTTCGGAGTACTCTGCACAGATTAGCGATTGAATTTTTTTATAGGCAATAGTATTATACAAAGAACTGTGATATGCTTTCAGATGAAGTATCAAATTGAGCTTGCAGAGAAACGGAGTTAAGAAATAATGAAGTTCGGCGGGATTCAGAAAAATTCATTAATTGACTATCCGGGAAAGATAAGCTGTGTTCTGTTTCTTTCCGGGTGCAATTTCAAATGTCCTTATTGCCATAATCCCGAATTGGCAAAGGGCTGTACCAACTGTCTGTCATGGTTTCGGGAAAACAATGTGTATGATTTTCTGAAAAGCCATAAACCGTTTTTGGATGGCGTGGTGATTTCCGGCGGAGAACCCACGCTGCATGACAAAGACCTGATCTCCATCTGCCAGCGGGTCAAAGCCTTGGGCTATCCGGTTAAATTGGATACCAACGGAAGCAGACCCGACGTGATTCAGGAGATTATCAGAAATAAACTCGTGAATTATCTGGCAATGGACATCAAAACCGATGCGCTGCATTATTCGTCTCTGATGAAACAAGGCTGCGATTTTTCCGCGATTCTGTCAAGTATTCAGGTCATTATGGAATCCGGGCTGCCTTATGAGTTCAAAACCACCTGCGTCAAGCCGTTGATAAACCGGCAGGTGATTGAAAATATCTGCGTGATGATTCAGGGCGCAAGGCTTTATGCGTTACAGCAGTTTCAGGAGACCGGGGTGCTGAATCCGGAATTTTTTCAAAACAAAGATCGTTGTTATACCAATGAAGAAATCCGGGGGTTGAAATCTGTGGCGGATCAGTGGGTGGGCAAGTGTATTGTGCGATAAAAGCCGCGCCTCCGAGAGCAATCTCAGAGGCGTTTTCAGTTTAAGGCGTTGTTTCGCTGGGCGGAGTGATTAAGGCGTCTGTAATAAGCAGCACCATAGTGCTGAATCCGGTGCTATTGTAATATACAACGGCAGTTACATTCGCTTCCGGCATAAAATATATGTCGGATTTTCCTACGGTCTGACTGGGAAAACCTTTAAGCATCGTGGTCAACTGAGCTTTGGAATACTGACCTTGAAAAATAGAAGAAAATTCGATCCGGGGTCCGGCTGCCGGATCGACATAAACTTGGTACACATAAGTATAGCCGTCGTTTCCGGGTTCAACATAGTCGGCTGTGGCAATTGCAGGCAATATTGCAACTGCCAATCCTGTGATACACAACACAAAGATGATGCGTCTCATTTCTACGATTACCGCAGAAAGATTAAAAAACAAAGCTTTCTTCATGTCTGACTCCTCCTTTTTTTTGGGAAGCTTCTTAAAGATACAATATTGATATTTTATTACATATCAGATAGAAAAAGTCAAGCAAGAGTGTGAGCAGCGGTGATTATCATTGCGGTAAGTATTCAATATCTGATATAAGTCGCAAATTCAGCTTATCAATAATATTACCGGCGTACATACTTATGCCGCAAAGGAGCGAATATGATCGGAGCTGCGGATGTAATTCAGATGGCAAGGGGATTTTTTGCAAGCCGCATCATTCTGAGCGCGGCAGAACTTGAATTATTCAAGAAACTTCCTGCTGACGCGCCGTCTCTTGCCAAAAAAAATTCATGGGATGCTGATGCGCTGACTATTTTTCTTGATGCGCTGACCGCGATTGAGCTTCTTGACAAAAAAGACGGCAGATACAGCGTCAGAGACAATCTTGCGGATGCGTTGGGAGATGATCCCGAAAAGGCAGTTTTGCCTATGATAACGCATCTGAACACGCTGTGGAAAAAGTGGTCGGAGTTGAGCGATATTGTCCGCAAGGGGCGCAATCCTGACACGCCGTCCACCATTTCAAAAGACAAAGACGCCATGCGCCCGTTTATCGGGGCAATGCACGTTATCGGAAAAGGCATGGCAGCATCGCTGGTTCCCAAACTTTTGCCGGTTTCCGCCAAAAAAATACTGGATGTCGGCGGCGCATCCGGGACGTATCTGATTGAATTTTTAAAGCATATTCCTGAGATTTCCGGTACGCTCTTTGATTTGCCGGATGTGATTTCATTGGCAAAAGAACGCATTTCACAGCAGGGGCTTTTGGCGCGGGTGAATTTTGCGCCCGGAGATTTTTATAAAGACCCGCTCCCCAAAGGGCATGATCTGGTCTGGCTGTCTGCCATTATTCACCAAAATTCACGCGCACAGAATATTGATTTATTTGAAAAATGCTTCAATGCCCTTGAATCCGGCGGCAGACTATGGATACGCGATCACATTATGGATGAACAACGGATCAACCCGCCATCCGGAGCGATTTTTGCCGTCAATATGCTGACGGTAACGCCCGGCGGAAGCACATACACCCTGTCCGAAGTTTCTCAAGACCTTGAAACTGCCGGGTTTGTCAGCCCGAAAATCATTCATAACGGAGAAAATATGGATACGGTGGTTGAATCCATAAAGCCATGAATACAGACACAAAACCACTGATTCTTGCACCCGCCGGAAATAAAGATTCTTTTCTGGCGGCAATAGCTGCCGAAGCGGATGCGATATATTGCGGATTGAAGCAGTTTTCTGCCCGGATGCAGGCTAAAAATTTCTCTGTCGAAGACTTAGCGCCATTGACCCGTCTGGCGCATGACAAAGGGAAAAAAGTATATATAACCTTTAATTCATTGATAAAGCCCAATGAAATTGATACTGCCGCAGAGATGCTTGACGCGCTCCAACGCCAAGTCAGACCGGACGCGCTGATTATTCAGGATTTATCTCTGATCGCCTTAGCGCGAAATGTCGGATTTTCAGGGGAAATTCACCTGTCCACCTTAGCCAATGTAAGCTTTCCGAAAGCATTGACCATCGCCCGGCGTCTTGGCGTCAGCCGCGCAGTTGTTCCGAGAGAACTGAGCATTGACGAAATCAGAGCCATGAGCGAGGCTTGTCCGGAGGGGCTGGAATTGGAAGTATTTGTTCACGGCGCATTGTGCTACGGCATTTCAGGCAGATGTTACTGGAGCAGCTTTCTGGGAGGCAAAAGCGGACTCCGAGGCGCCTGCGTTCAGCCATGCCGCCGGTTTTATACGCAGAATCGTCAGAAGCAGCGATTTTTTTCCTGTCAGGATTTAAGCGCGGATGTGCTGACCAAACCCCTGCTGTCTATCCCCAAAATTGCCGCTTGGAAGATCGAAGGGCGCAAAAAAGGACCTCATTATGTGTTTTATACGGTTCAGGCATATCGGATGCTCAGAGACGAGGGAAGCGACCCGCAGGCTAAAAAAGCAGCGGTAGGGCTTTTGAAACGGGCTTTGGGACGAATCGGGACACATTACCGCCTGCTGCCTCAAAGACCACAAACTCCTGTAAATACAGAAATTCAAACCGGATCAGGGTTGTTTATGGGCAGTGTCAAGGGCGCGGGATACAATTCCAGCATTATCCCGGCAGAAGAACTCTTGGTTAATGATGTGTTGCGCGTGGGTTATGAAGATGATCCCTGGCACAGCGTTATCCGCGTGTCAAAGTATGTTCCGAAAAAAGGAACGCTTCATCTGAAATTTTCTGCCCGGAAAATACCGCCCAAAGGAACGCCGGTGTTTCTGACGGATCGCCGGGAAAAAACGATTGAAACCATGCTGTCTGAGCTTGAAAGTGAAGTTCGTGAAAAATATTGATCTTTATGTCGGCAGAATGCCGGATAAACATAGAAAAAAAGGAGAAACCGGGCTGTGGCTTTCTCCTGAAATTTTGAAAACAACGTCTTTGCCGCAGATGTCTTCAATCTGGTGGTGGCTGCCGCCTGCAATATTTCCCGAAGATGAAAAAATATGGGAAGAAGCAATTGAAATGCTTCTGAAAAAAGGCGCAACACAGTTTGTTCTGAACGCGCCTTGGCAGATGGCGTTTTTTTCAAATTCTCCCCTCTTGAGAGGGGGCAGGGGTGTGTCAAAGGAAATGCGTCTCTGGGCAGGACCTTTTTGCAATATTGCCAACGGATTAGCCATACAGATGCTGGCATCGCTGGAATTTTCCGGCGCAATCGTGAGTCCAGAATTGGCACGGGAAGAGTATCTGAGTCTTGCCAAAAACAGTTCGCTGCCTCTGGGAATTGTGATTTTCGGCGATTATCCCTTGTGTGTGTCCCGGACAATTTCTGAAAATCTGACGCTTTGCGCCCCGTTTTCCAGTCCTAAACACGAAGATGCTTATGTGGTGAAACATGATGGCAATTACTGGGTGTATCCGAATTGGCAGCTTAATCTGAGCAATCACAAAGACGAGCTTGCCCGTGCCGGATACCGCGTGTTTGCATATCTGACTGAGCCTTTGCCGGATCAGATTGCACTTAAAGACAGACCCGGACTTTGGAATTGGGGGCATCAACTGGTCTAATCAAGTGATTTAATCAAGTGATTTAATCGTAGAGTTTTTGTAAAATTTCAAATGATTGGGGAGTTTCACATATCTGTAAAAAGCTTTTTACCACATCAGGATCGAATTGGGTGCCTGCTCTCTCCCGGATAATTCCCAAAATTCTGCTCTCGGTCATGCCTTCGCGGTAACAGCGCCGGGAATACATGGCGTCATACGCATCTGCCACAAATAATACCCGTGAAAGAAACGGAATTTCCTCCCTTTTTTTTCCGGCAGGATAGCCTTTGCCGTCAAAGCGTTCATGGTGGCTCATAATAATGCGCTGTTCTCTGTCCCAGAACCCGACCTGTCCCACAATTTCCGCGCCGATCACCGGATGTTTTTTGATTTCCATGTATTCTTCGTCCGTCAGGGGACCCGGTTTGAGCAGAATGCTGTCTTTGATGCCGATTTTGCCGATGTCATGCAGCCTTCCGGCAACATCTAAAATTTCAATATCTTCTGCCGGACAATTCATCTGCCGCGCAATCATCTTTGCAATTGCCGTTACCCGTTCCGAATGACGTCCGGTATAAAAATCCCGCGCTTCTACGGCTTTCACAAACGCCCATAGCGTTGACAGAAGATTATCGCAGATGTTTTCATAAAGGGCAAGATTTTCAATGGCATACGCCGCAGCTTCGGTCATAAATGACAGATAATACAAATCTTTGTCTGTAAAGCGAAAGTTGTCTTTTCTGACAGATGCCGTCAGAACGCCGAAAACTTTTCCCCGAATCAATAGCGGAACTGCCATAAATGAATCAATATTTTCAGGCAGTTTGTCTGAAGAAATCAGCATCGGTCTGGGATCATAAGCGATTTCTGCAATCAGCCGATGAAACTGATGAGGTAAATCCGGGAGAGTTTCTTCAGACAGAATAACGTCTTCTGATATGGAAAACGACACTTCAAACGGCTTTTCCACAATGGTATTGATAAGATAAAATCGGGAAATATCAGAATGGGCAATTGCAATCGTCATATCTGTCAAGGATTTGAACACATCAAAGCTTTGCCGGATGCTGGTGAATGTCCCCATGATTTTATTCAAGGTGTCAAGTTCTTCAACTTTTTCAGATAATTCCCGATTCAGCGATTCGATTTGTTCTTTGCGGCGGATTTCTTCTTTCAGCAGAAGATTTTCCACAAACAACTCGCGCTCCCTAAGCACACTTCGGACGCACATCTCCATCTGCCCCAGATTGACCGGCTTGATCAGAAAATCCACAACGCCGTTTTTCAGCGTCTGAATCGTGGCATCCAACGATGGAAATCCGGTCATCACAACTACCGGAAGCGTCATGTCCATCTGGCGAATGCGCTCAGCAAGCTCAAGCCCGTCCATTTCAGGCATATTAATATCGGTAACGCAGCAATCCACATGTTGAGATTGCAGAATTTCCAACGCTTTCAAACCGTTTCCGGCTGTCAGCACTTTATAGCCTTTATGCTGGAAAAACTCGCTGGCAATATCCAGAATACTTTCTTCATCATCCACAAACAGAATCGTCTCTTTGAACTGTCTTTCCATGCCGCACCTGTCATGCCTAAAATAGATACTGTTATGTCATAAAATATTTTCCGCAATTTATCAAGCTTTTGAATACATAATCCGCTATTCTTATCCGGATTCGAGCCTTTGAAAAAATCGTCAATAATTCAGAACGACAGAATATAAACGGAATAACCGAATGAATCCGGTAAGATGAAAAAAGCAGCCCGCAAAGATTTTCCGTGATATTTTTTTCATATTTCGGAAAGCATAGAAAAGGAACTGAACAGATGTGAATAAACTCCGAGCAGGAACAGCTTATAGAAGAATTTCAGGAATATCTGAAAAAGCATTAACAACATATCCGCAATGTCGAACCGACCTTTGCAGTCAACTCCTCATGAGAGTTGTTGAATGAAAAAATACTCACTCTCAATTCAAAAGATTTTCTCAGAATTTATCCCGAACTTTCGGATAAATCGGATAAAATTGTTGCTGTCTGAATCAGGGTTAGTAAGCAAGTAAAAATAAATTATGATAATCATCGTTCTGATGGAAAAATCATATAATTCCATTCACGCGGAACTGATC
>DYRC01000231.1 GCA_020718925.1 Desulfonema limicola | reverse complement strand
TCAAAATAGTATGCCAGAGCGGAATGTACCTGCGCCGGAGTCAGATGAGACAGACTGATCAGAATATCATCCACGCTCATTCCTATCTGATAATATCCGGCAATGCAGCGGACCGGAATTCTTGTGCCTTCAATAATAGGGGTGCCGCTTAAAACATTCTGCTCGGAAGTGATATACGGATATGAAAAATTTTTCGGTGTCATCTTAACGGAAATCCTCCTTAAAATATCAAGTTATCATTAAAATACATCAGAGAAAAGAAAAATGCAACCCGCATTGGCAGAATGTTGAAAAATTCAGAGACTATGAGAAAAAATTTATTCACGGCTATTGGTCAGAAAAAGAACTGATACAGCATATTGAACCTCTGATTGATTTTACCAAAACTGCCGGGTCTGGCGAATTTCGGCGGAATGTGATACAGCGATTAATCTGCCTAATTCATAGAGTTTTTTATAGAACATTAATTGTACATCGCACAAAGCATAACAAATAAAATCAGCTATTCTTCCCTTAAACCACGCCGAATTTTGAACTCTGACACTTGCACCACTGCCATATCCCATTGTCAATATTTTAAACGATATTGAGTTTATTTTAATAAAGAGGTATAAAGGGGTATGATTTATTTCAAACTGAAAGGAAATCATAATGATTTATATTGGAAATTTCTTATATTTAAGCAATTTACAGGAAAATTCCGAAACAGAGCGGCGTCATGGCGATTTCAGTCTGATTGTCCGCGCCGATGATCGGGAAAGAGCCGTTGAGCAGTTTAAGGCGCGTATCACCGGATTCAAACAGGCAAGCGATCTTTTTGGCGGAATGTGCAAAATATTTATGACCCGTCTCATAGAATTCGGCGATATTTCCAAAACAAACGCAATTCTGCTCAATTATACTTCAACTGCCGGAGACCCGGTTATGCCGTTTATCGGCTGTTCCGCGCCGTCTGAGCAGAGCGATGATTGCAGGATTTACGAATGGAAGGAGAGCGAGCCTGAAATCAACGGGCATCAGGGGCGTCTTTTTATGGAATTTCAAACAAGGAGAAAAAACAATGAATTGCACCAAATGTCAGACAACGATTGAGCCGGGAGAAGATCGGGAGCTTCACGGGCAGTGCTTTTGCGAGGATTGCTATATGGATATGCTGTCTCCTGCCAAAGCCTGCGATCCATGGGCGGTTTACAGCGCAAAGTCTTTTGAAAAATGGGAAGGAAATGCGGTAATACTGACGCCTATCCGTCAGAAAATTCTGGATATTCTTAAAGAAACCGGAGGGGCAGAACCTTCGGTATTGTGTGAAAAACTGAACATGAAATCTTCTGATCTTGAACGGGAAATTGCCGCACTCAGGCATGTTGAAAAAGTGCGGGGTGAACTCAGAGCGGGCAATAAGTTTATCTGCCTATGGTAAGTCGGATGGAAAAGGAGAAAAGCAATGTTAGAAAATAATATGGCATCTTCAAACAGCATCTCCCGCATATTCAGAAAAGGGACGTTTTTCGGTATGATGATTTTTGTGGCAGCTTTTCCGATACTTTTTCTCAATGAAACACGGTCGCTGACGCATTATCAGGCGTTGAAAAAAAACATCATAGACGCTGCAACACATAACTCAGCGTCAGATAAGGAGATCGATCTTGAAAAAAATAAAATTCTGCCTTGGGCTTTCAGGCTTTTCAGTTTTTTTATGATGTTTTTCGGGTTGGCAATCGTATTGAAAATGCCATCCAGGATGCCTGATGTTATCCCGTTTATCGGAAATATTGCCGAAACCGGCGTCGGCATTGTCGCTTTCTTAATTTCCGCATCTCTTTGTTTTCTCACGATTTCTGCTGCATGGCTTTTTGTCCGTCCGCTTCTTTCCATAGCCCTTATTTTTGTTGCTATCGCTATTGCCGCAGGGATGAAACTTCTGCCCAAAAAACAGGCAGATTGACTTTTTTTGAAAAATCACAGGAGTGTTTTGAATATGAGCAATGAAGGAAACAAGGTTATCTACTCCATGATCGGAGTAAGCAAATATTATGACAAAAAACCCGTGCTGAAAGACATTTATCTGTCTTATTTTTACGGTGCCAAAATCGGTGTGCTGGGCTTGAACGGGTCAGGAAAAAGCTCTCTTCTGCGGATTCTCGCCGGAGTTGACAAAGAATTTAACGGACAGACCATTCTGTCGCCGGGGCATACGGTCGGCTATCTGGAGCAGGAGCCGCTGGTTACGGAAACCAAAACCGTTCGGGAAGTGGCGCGGGAAGGCGTTCAGCATATTGCAGACCTGCTTGAAGAATTTAATCAGATCAATGAAAAATTTGCCGACCCCATGTCCGATGACGAGATGAACAAACTCATTGAGCGGCAGGGAAAAGTGCAGGATCGGTTGGATACGCTTGATGCTTGGGATTTGGATTCCCGGCTTGAAATGGCAATGGACGCGCTGAGATGTCCGCCGCCGGATACGCCGGTCAATGTGCTGTCCGGAGGAGAAAAACGCCGCGTGGCATTGTGCCGCCTTCTGCTTCAGAATCCTGATATTCTGCTCTTGGATGAGCCGACCAACCATTTAGATGCCGAATCTGTGGCATGGCTGGAGCAGCATCTTCAGCGATATGCCGGAACCGTGATTGCCGTAACCCATGACCGCTACTTTCTGGATAATGTGGCTGGCTGGATTTTGGAATTGGATCGGGGTGCCGGAATCCCGTGGAAAGGCAATTATTCATCATGGTTAGATCAGAAACAGAACAGATTGAAACAAGAGGAAAAAGGCGAAACTCAGCGCGTCAAAACCCTTGAGCGCGAATTGGAATGGATCCGCATGAGTCCCAAAGGACGACACGCCAAATCCAAAGCGCGTATCAAATCGTATGAAACGCTGCTCTCTCAGGAAAGCGAGAAGCGCGAAAAGGAATTGGAAATCTACATTCCGCCCGGACCGAGATTGGGCAATGAGGTCATCCGATTTGAACATGTGAGCAAAGGGTTCGGCGATAATCTTTTGATAGAAAAACTTTCGTTTTCGCTTCCTGCGGGCGGGATCATCGGGATTATCGGACCCAACGGGGCAGGGAAAACCACGCTGTTTAAAATGATCACAGAACAGGAAAAGCCGGATTCGGGAAACATCAGAATCGGAGAAACCGTTAAAATGGCGTATGCGGATCAGACCCGCGATGTGCTTGTGCCGGATCAGACAATCTGGGAAGCGATTTCTGATAAACAGGATACGATCAGGCTGGGGGCAAGAGAAGTCAATTCGCGGGCGTATGTGGCGCGGTTCAATTTTTCAGGCACGGATCAGCAGAAGAAGGTGGGAATGCTTTCCGGCGGGGAGCGCAACCGGGTTCATCTGGCAAAAATGCTCAAATCCGGCGCAAATGTGCTGCTATTAGATGAACCGACCAATGATTTGGATGTAAATACCCTTCGCGCATTGGAAGAAGCTCTGGAAAACTTTGCCGGATGCGCGGTGGTAATCAGCCATGATCGCTGGTTTTTGGACAGAATTGCCACGCATATTCTTGCATTTGAAAGCGATAGCAAAGCCATCTGGTTTGACGGTAATTATTCCGAGTATGAAGCAGATCGGAAAGCCCGGCTGGGTGCGGCTGCCGATCAGCCTCATCGTATCCGATACCGCCAGTTGACCAGAGCATAACCATTTTGAACCGGGATTTTTTTTATAATCAAAAACCCCTTGAATCCCGGTTCAAATATGTAATAGTATAAAGATTATCGTTTAGCTTTAACAAAAAAGGAGATTTGCCATGTTTAAGAACACGAAACTTGCGGTAAAAGTAATGTATGTGATGGGGCTGATGGTTGTTTTGATGGGTATTGTCGGCTATGTAGGTATCATCAATATTCACAAAATCGAAGAAGCTGACAAAGCGATGTATGAGATAAATACCAAGCCGCTCGGAGAAATTGCCGATATCGCCATATTGTTTCAACGGACCCGTGTGAATCTTAGGGATATGATTATTGAAAAAGATAAGGTGAAAGAACAGACATTTGTTACGACAATAAAGGCGTTGGATAAGGAGCTTGAAGAAAAAATGGATGCGTTTGAAAAAACCATTCATAAGGAAGAGATTCGGAAAACATTCCATAAATTAAAAAGCGATATTGCCAAATTTGCGCCGATTCGGGAGGAAATTATCAAATTGATCAGTGCGGAACAGGATGATAAGGCAATTGTTTTAATGAGAGGTGATGGGTTTCTGCTTGCCAAAGAGATTGACGATACGATTAACAAGTTATTTGAACTTAAAATCAGTCAGGCAAAAGAACGTACTGATGAAAATTTGGTGATTTCAAATGATTCCGTAAGATTTTCTATAATTATAATAATTTTAGGAATCGTTATCTCTGTGCTGCTCTGTTTTATATTGTCCAATAATATCGGAGATATTATTTCCGTATTACTTGCCGAAATAAAGCGGCTAGTGGCAGCATCGAAAGAGGGAAATCTTGATATCCGCGCCGAAGATGAAAAAATCAATTTTGAATTCAGAGAGATTGCCAAGGGCTTTAATGAAACATTGAATGCGATTTTGCTGCCGATTGCAGAAGGAAACAGGGTACTCAAGCTGATCCGGGGCGGAAATCTCAGAGAAAAGGTCGAAATCCAATGCAAAGGCGATCATCTGACGATGAAAAATGCCATCAACGGCGTTCATACATGGTTAAGCGATCTGGTAGCTTATGTAACCCAAATTGCCAAAGGCGATATGTCAGCGTCAATGGATAAAGCCTCAGCCGATGATCAGATTCACGAGTGGCTGATGCTGATGAAGAAAAATATCAGCGCTCTGGTGGATGAAACCAAAGCACTCAGCAAAGCCGCAGTTGACGGAAAACTCAGCAACAGAGGAAATGCGGACAAGTTCGAAGGCGGTTACAGAGAAATTGTCCGGGGCGTGAATGACACTCTGGATGTGGTTATCAATCCCTTGAATGTTGCAGCCGAGTATGTGGATAAAATCAGCAAGGGCGATATTCCGCCTAAAATTACCGATTCTTATAACGGTGATTTCAATGCGATCAGGAATAATCTGAATATGTTGATTGATGCGATGAATGAGATCACCTCGGTTGCCAAAGAAATCGCAGCCGGAAATCTGAGTGTTGTTTTCAAAGAACGTTCTTCCGGCGATACGCTGATGCAGGCATTGAACGCCATTATCAAAATGCTCAACAGCGTGGTCGCTGAAACCGCGATGCTGACCAGATCGGCAACGGAAGGGAAACTCTCAACGCGCGGGAATGCTGATAAATTCAAAGGTGCTTATCAGAATATCATCAAAGGGGTTAATGACACCCTTGATGCGGTTATAAATCCTTTAAATGTAGCGGCAAATTATGTTGACCGAATCAGCAAAGGCGACATCCCGCCCAAAATTACAGATACATACAAAGGTGATTTCAATGAAATCAGAAATAATCTGAACATGCTGATAGATGCGCTGAATCAGATTACCAAGCTTGCTCAGGGCATGTCTGAAGGCAATCTTATGGTGGCATTAGCCGAGCGATCCGCACAGGATGAACTGATGAAAGCATTGTCGGCAATGGTGAGAAAGCTTTCGCAGATTGTGGAGCAGGTCAAAATCGCGGCGCATAATGTTGCGGAGGGAAGTCAGCAGATGACACTGAGCGCGCAGAGAATGTCTCAGGGCGCGACAGAGCAAGCCGGATCAATCGAAGAAACTTCTTCGTCTATGGAAGAAATGTCAGCCAATATCAGACAGAACGCTGAAAATTCCGCAGAGACGAACAAAATAGCCATGAAATGCGCTGAAGACGCTAAAATCAGCGGACAAGCAGTGTCGGAAATGCTTGCTGCCATGAAAGAAATTGCCGGAAAAATATCCATCATCGAAGACATTGCCCGTCAGACAGATCTTTTGGCATTGAATGCGGCAATCGAAGCAGCCCGCGCCGGAGAACAGGGAAAAGGATTTGCGGTGGTGGCGTCCGAAGTCCGCAGACTTTCGGAACGGAGTCAGCGGGCTTCCGTAGAAATCACCAATGTTTCAACCAGCAGCCTTGCGATTGCGGAAAAAGCAGGCGAATTGCTGGCAAAAATCGTGCCGGATATTCAGAAAACCGCCGAACTTGTTCAGGAAATCAGCGCAGCGAGTAATGAGCAGGACAGAGGCACACAGCAGATCAACAAGGCAATTCAGCAGTTGGATCAGGTGATTCAGCAGAATGCGACACTTGCGGAAGAGACCTCGGCAACAGCGGATGAATTGCTGGGGCAGGCGGAGCAGCTTCAGAGTATCATTCAGTTTTTCAGAATAGACAGTAGGGACAAAACCGAGCGAAGCCCTGCCAAATACCTTGCGGGACATCGGAAATCGTTTCATACACCTCATAGCGATAAAGCTTTCATAAAAGGCGAACTCGTTCCGGCAAATGCGTTTGTAGGACAGGATGACAGCCGTATCGTAGCCATAGACAGCGGATCCGGGTATGAGGAGTTTGAGAAATATTAATCATCAAAGAATCAATGCACGGCAATAAATTGCCGCGCTATTACGGAATGTC
>DYRC01000230.1 GCA_020718925.1 Desulfonema limicola | reverse complement strand
AAAGTGTTAAGTGTTATGACCTCTTCTTTCTTAACACTTAACACATCACACTTAACACCTTCATCACACTTGATATTTTCAAAGAATCGGGGATAATCGCCCGAATACTGCCCCATGAATTTCTGCCAATTTACTGCCATCACGCCTGCCTGAGCCGGTTCTTTCCGGAGCATCAGATATTCCAATGCGTTAAAGGCATCATCCGGAGATAGCATCTCCAATCCCTGAGCCGCCCACTGCGCCTGACGAAGATTTCCCACAGCCGCCGCCATTCCTACGCCTGTCCAAGGTCCCCAATTAATACTCAGGGCAGGCAGTCCTATCTGCTGCCGATAATGCGCCAACGCATCTGCAAAGCTGTTTGCTGCCACATAATTTCCCATTCCGGCAGAACTGATCAGGCAGGTGGATGATGAAAATATCACAAAAAAATCCAAGAGTAATTCGCGTGTCAGAACATGCAGATTCCATGAACCATTGACTTTGGCGGCAAATACTTTCTCAAACAACTCCCATTTGTGGTCTTTGAGGAGTCTGTCTTCAAAAACTCCGGCTGTATGAATGACTCCGGCAATCGGCGGCTGAATATCGGCAAAAACCCGGCGCATCTGTACAAAATCCGATACATCTGCCTGAACAATACGAATATCCGCGCCGCTGTTTTTCAATTCTGTCAGCACCGCTTTTGCAGCATCGGAGGCAGGGCGGCGAGCCAGAAGAATCAGATGCCGCGCTCCCCGATTCACCATCCACCGGGCAAGATGCAATCCGGTACCGCCCAGACCGCCGGTAATCAGATAAGACCGATCATCACGCAATTTCATGGTATTATCCGAAGCGTTGTCGTGAGATATTCGGCTCAGCCGCGCAGTCAGACGTTTTCCCTGACGAAATGAAATAAATTCCTCATCATCCGGCATTCGGAGTTCATCAAGCAATACCCTCTCCGTTTCGGGGAGGGCTGGGGAGGTCTCCCCTCTCCTTTCAGGGGAGGGGTCGGGGGAGGGGAAATCAATCAGTTTGCAATGAAATTCGGGATGTTCCTGCATAATCACCCGTCCGAGTCCCCACAAGGCAGACGATGCAAGACCGCAGCTTATCAGATATAAAGACGGCGATTTTTCAGCCTGAAGCGACAGCATCGCCTGAACCAGATACAGTGTGCTGCGGCACGCCAACTCTGAGGCATGTTGCAGATCGCCCAAACTCATGTTTTCGGGGGATACGGCGTCAAGACTCCATAGATGAATAATGTGATCAGGAGCGCCTATGGTTTTGACAAGACGCTGAAAATCCTGTGCATTACACGGATTGATCTGAAATTTTCCGGCTTCAGACAAGCTTTCTCCGGCATACACCAACGTACAGCGATCACCGCTTTTCTCCAGAGAACCTGCCAATTTTTTCCCTAAGCCTTTCTGATCCGCCAAAATCAGCCATTGCTTGGATAAAATCTTCGCATCGGAACCGGGATTTCTGGCGACAATCACTGCCTGCTCGAACAATGCACCTTTGTCCTGATAGGGAGATGCAATATTCGCGTCCTGAAAACCGACCTTGTTCAGTATCTGCTGCCATTTGGAAACAGACAACAGCGGATGAGACGGACGCAGATCATGGTCTGAAAACTTCCACCAGCCATCAATCAGTCCGAAAATCAGATCGAGCCACAGACGGGGCGCAGTGCCTTCAAGCAGAATCATCGCACCGCCGGGACGAAGCAGTTGTCTGACATGAGTAAGTGTCCGCTGCATATTGCTTGTGGCATGAATCACATTCGCGGCTATCACGATGTCGCAGGAATGCGGCGAAAATCCCTGAGATACAGGCTCTTTTTCGATATCCAATATCTTGTACTGCACAAAAGGATATGCCTTGAACCGCTCTTTGGCTTTGGAAGTGAACAAAGACCCGATGTCGGTAAAAATATATTCCGTATTGCGAGAATCCAATATCGGTAAGATATGCGCGGTCGCGCCCCCGGTTCCCGCGCCGATTTCAAGGATTCGGATAGCCTGTCCCGGTGCAATCTTGGAAACTGCCGCCCGAACGGTATCCCGAAGCAGCCGATTCATAGGACCGAACGCAGGTGAATCCTCATAAAGCTTTGCCGCAGAACTGATGTCCGCTTCAGGAAAAAGCAGTTCCAGCGGATTGACTTTGCCGCAAAGTACTCCGGCAAGCTCTGACGCGCAACGATTCAGAATCGTCAGTTCCGATTCTGCTTCAGGATATTGGGAACGCAGGCGGTTGAACTGGATCTGCGGTTCATAAATATTATCGCTTTTCGTTTGAGCAAGGATTTCCGAAAGCCGGTGAAACAGATGTTTATGGGTTTCGATGACGTCATTTTTTTTGATTTCCCGGAATGCTTTCGCAACATACGCCAAAGAAAGCGTCTCAATATCCTTGTAAAGTTCCGACTGATCCCGCCCCCCGGAATTTTCTTTCCATTCGATTTGGTATAAAGTGTTAGGTGTTAAAGTGTTATGTGTTATGAACTCTTCTTTCTTAACACTTAACACTTGACACTTAACACCTGACACACTTTCAACCCAATATTTCTGCTTCTGAAACGGATAATTCGGAATCGGTACGCGTCTGACCGAATCATGGCGGTAAAGCTCGTTCCAATTGACTGATGCGCCTTTTACATAAAGCTCTCCGAGCGTTTCAAGCATCCGCTTCCGATCCGATTGTCCCTGCGACAAACTGGGCAGCCAAGATATTCCGTCATCTTTGATGAATTGGCGTGCCATTCCTAGTAAAACAGGTTTGGGTCCGATTTCAACAAACACGTTATATCCTAGTTGTTTCAGCGTTTCCATACTTTGAGCAAATCGCACGGGCTGACGCACATGCTTAACCCAATAGTCGGGAGTTGTAATCTCAGCTACGGCAATTTTACCGCTGACATTGGAAATCACGGATAAATTCTGTGGAGAAAACGCAATTTCTTTGGCAATTTCTCCGAAAGGCTTGAGCATCGGCTCCATCAGAGGAGAGTGAAACGCATGAGATACATTCAGCGGAATTGTCCGAATGCCTTTTGCCTCAAATGCGGCAATTACTTTTTTGACACTTTCACGCAATCCCGAAATCACAATACTTTCGGGACCGTTGAGCGCACCCATAGAAATCTTGTCGCTGTAAGGTCGAATCGCTTCGGACACGGTTTTCTCATCCGCGAACACCGCCACCATATCGCCGTTTTGCGGAAGTACCTGCATCAGACGCGCTCTGGCGGAAATCAGCTTCAAGCCGTCTTCCAAACTGAACACGCCTGCAACACACGCTGCCGCATACTCGCCCACGCTATGCCCCATGACCGCATCGGGCATAATTCCCCAAGATTTCCACAATTGTGCCAGCGAGTATTCCAGAGCAAACAGGGCAGGCTGGGTATAAGCGGTCTGATTGAGTAATGAGTCATGTTGCTGTAGTACTTCCAGAAGAGGCTTTTCCAGATATGCTTTCAGGATTTCATGGCATTGATTCAGCGATTCCCGAAACACGGGCTGAGTTTTATAAAGCTCCATTCCCATGCCGACATACTGTGAGCCTTGTCCGGTGAATAAAAATGCAAGTTTAGGCTTTTCCGATGCGCTGCCTGTGAACACGCCGATTTTTTGCTGACCGGATGCAAACGCAGCCGCTTTTTCAGACAATTCCGAATGAGAAGCAGCAGCGATGCAGCAGCGATGATGAAAATGCGCCCGCCCTGTATTTGCGGTAAAGCAGATGTTGCTGATTTTCTGCTGAAACGAATTACTCAGATAACGCCGATATTTCTCAGCCAATTCTTTAAGAGCGTCCTGAGTTTTGGCAGAAAAGGCAAGAAGATGAAGCGGTCTTTCGGCAGCAGAGCTTGTGCCGGAAGATATGATTTCAGGCGATTCCTCTACAATAACATGAGCATTGGTTCCGCTGAATCCGAAAGAACTGACACCCGCTCGTAGAGGCGTTGCAGAAGCGTTTTTCCATTCCATCCCCTTTATCGGAATCGTTGCGGGAATACCGTAAAGATCAATCAGGGGATTGAGTTCATCAAAATGCAGGTGCGGCGGGATATAGCTGTTTTGCAAGGATAATACGACTTTGATCAGTCCGGCAATTCCCGCAGCAGCTTCGGCATGTCCGATATTTGTTTTGACAGAGCCGATGATCAGAGGATTGTCATTTGAACGATCTTGTCCGAAAACCTCTTTCAATGCCCTGACTTCTATCGGATCGCCCAAAGATGTTCCGGTGCCGTGAGCTTCGATGTATGAAATCGTATCAGGAGCAAGAGCCGCGTTTTTCAACGCTTTGCGAATGACCGCTTCCTGAGCAAGTCCGTTGGGTGCGGTCAGACCGTTGCTTGAACCGTCCTGATTGATCGCAGTTCCCCGAATGACTGCTAAAATGTTATCTTTGTCTGCAATGGCTTTGTTCAACGGTTTCAGAACAATTACGCCGCAGCCTTCGCTTCTCACATAACCATCGGCAGACGCGTCAAATGTTTTGCAGCGTCCGTCAGCAGAGAGCATTCCGGCTCTGGAAAAGCTGATACTTAATTCCGGTGAGAGAATAAGATTCACACCTGCGGCAATTGCCAGATCGCATTCTTGTAAGCGAAGACTCTGACACGCCAGATGAACTGCCGTAAGCGATGATGAACAGGCGGTATCTACGGCTGCCGCAGGTCCCTGAAGTCCTAAAATATATGCAATCCGCCCGGCAGCTACTGCTGCTGAATTTCCCGTACCGAAATAGGTGTCATAATCGCTGTCATCATTTTGCCGGATTTGAAGAATTTCATAATCATGCGAAAAAATACCTGCAAATACGCCGGTCTGAGTACCGGACAGCGATTCGGGATTGATTCCCGCATGTTCCAAAGCGTGCCAAGTCTGCTCCAACAAAATTCGCTGCTGAGGGTCGGTGCGCTTGGCTTCTCTGGGAGAAATATTGAAAAACAGCGCATCGAATCGGTCAACATGATCTGCAAAACCACCGTATCTGCTGGATATTTTTCCCGGTTTTTCCCGATCCGGATCATAATAGCGATCAATATCCCAACGGTCTTTCGGAACCTCGGTAATCATATCCGTACCGGTTTTCAAAGCGTCCCAGAACTCATCGGGGCTGTTGATGCCTTTGGGAAAACGACAGGACATGCCGATAATGGCTATCGCATTTTCGGGAATAGACTGTCGGATATTGCTTACCGGCTCAGAAGCAACTCTTTTTTGCTCTTCTGAAATCCGATCTGAATCCTGCTCTTCCGAACTCTGATGTGAAAGAAAATATTCTGTAATCGCTTCTGTGGTGCTGTATTGAAAGAAAAAAGTCGCGTCCAATTCAAACCCGAGTCGTCGGGAAAGAATCATTCTCAGCCCGAAAATATCAAGCGAATCCAAGCCCATATCCCGCAACGGACGTTTGGGTGAATATGCGTCTTTGCGCCCTTCTCCCAAAACAAAAAAAACAGATTCTTCAATAACCGCTTTGAGTTGTTTTGAATCTGTGATTTCCTGCTGCTCCTGACGATTCATAGAAGAAAAACGGCTTCTCTCCGGGTTGCGAATGTCATATTCCACCAACACACCGAAACCCAGATTTTTTTTATCTTGGAAACGATACCCCGGAATCAGTTCTCTGACCACAGCACCGTGAGATTCGTGAAATCTCAGAATCGGATCGGTAAGTACGCCATGTTCATTTCTTTGTCGGATATAGTTTTGTATCGGAATTGCGGTTTCAGGAGAATAATTTTTGCATAAAGTTACCGCAACAACCCGCTCGACCCCGGTTTTGAGTGCGCTGTATAACAGCATAAATTCAAGCAGCTGATCTCCGAATCCCAAATACTGCATCGCCGGAAGAACATTGACTGCCAATAACTGGATAATCGGTCCGTCAGCGGTCTGAAGTTCTGATACGTTTTTGCTGTCTGTATGTTTTAACGCTTCAACATTTTGAATCCTTTGAGAATAAATAACGCCGGTGATTTGTTCGTCAATTTCAAGGACACACTGTCTCCTCGGAAATTGCTCAATTCTTTTGCGAATTTCATCCGAAGATGCCCTGAGAGGTTCTGCCCAGCATTCTGCTTCCAAGCGCAACAATGCGGGCAGGTCTTCTATCACCGGATGGCGAATGGTATAACGATTTTCAAAACTGTTCAGAGGAACTTTGAGATAGGTCATTTTATTTCAATCCATGCCCACTATCTGATAGGCGACAAATCAGTTTGTTATTTTGAAAAACGTTTCTTCTTTTTCTTTGCTTCTTCAGCGTCCTTGCTGCCTCTCCAAAATTCAAAAAAGATTACTCCGCCCAACCCAAGTATAGCCAATGTTGGCACGGCAAGTAATACTTTCATAATCCCCGCGCCTTTTGCAGCCCCTCCTGCACCGGCTGTTTTTGCCGCAACTGCCAGAGACGCGCCGCCATCGGGAGGTATTGCGCCGGAGGCTACTACTGCTTTTGCTGCTCCGGCGGCGCCCGCTGCTTTTGTCGCACCCGCCGCTTTTGCTGCGCCTGCCATAGATGCTGCACCGCCGGGAGGCAATGCTCCGGCTGCACCTGCCGCTTTTGCTGCGCCTGCCATAGATACTGCACCGCC
>DYRC01000229.1 GCA_020718925.1 Desulfonema limicola | reverse complement strand
ATCCAGTCAATGAACCGGAAAAGATTCAGAATATCCTGCTTAGAAAACCCCTTACGGTAAAGATGCCTGACCATTTCAAGCTTTTCTTTCAGCCGTTTCGGATCGTCTTTTGCGGTCTCATAAGTCTTCAGATGCGCCATTACAACGATAGCGAACGGATTGCTGCTTTTCTCAAGTTCTTCATATCTGTAATCAGACAGCTTGACTATCGGAAATCTGAATCTGACTTCGCAGTCCATCAGTTTCTGTCTGAAAATCGAAGGACGCCATTTTGTATCCGCATCTCCCAGAACAGCGAAACTTGCCGCATGACGATCATATCTGTCAAACAGCCGGTAATTATACACATACATCCGTTTTGAGAAATCTTTTTCGGTCTGACTCTGTACGTCAATATGGACAGCAGCCCATATTTCGCTCTTATTTTTAAGCCATACCTGCACCAGCTTGTCCACATATTTCCGGCTGATTTCGGCTTTTCTCGTGATTTTCCGGAGTTCTTTGTCCAGAAAAACGTAGCCTTTTGACCAGTCTATCTTTCTGTATGCCTTTGGAAAAAAGAAAGCGACAAATTCTTTGAAATACTGCTCTATCGCTTCTTTCCATGGATTGTCGTAATCATCGCTCATAGGTGGGGATGTCTCATTTAATTATTTATCTCTTCATAATATAAGGCAGCGTATTCGCTTCTTCTTATCTGAATTTACCCCACACCCTCTTGGATAACAAATCGGTTTCACTCCGAGCTGCTTCCTGCATTGAAGTGAGAATTTCCTCACACCGGGCAACGGTTTTGCGTTTTCTTCCCATAGAAAGTTCCGCTGATCGGATATTGGTGTTCAGCCGGGACAGCCTGATGACTTCTGCATTTATTTTCATAAATTCTGTAAAAACTGCCAAAGCCTCGTCAAGAGAAGCCCGCCGCTCATCTGTAATCATATCAGAAAGCGCTTTCATAGAACTTCTGACCTGATTTTCCTGAGTTTTCATAACAGCTTCGATCTCATCCATCTGTTTATCATCAGATTCATTGATGTGAGGCGCTTCAAGATCATGGATTTTAAGCAAAGCGGTCATCGCCTGATACACAGGTTTTATGATTCGGGCATCATCACAATTTTCAGTCAGATTCATCATCAGATGCTCAAACCGCCTGACAACCTCAACGCCTTTCGTATATGACAAACCCGCTGCCTTGAGATTAGTATTCTGCACAGCAAAACCAAGCAGCACTTTATCAATTTCCCTGAAATCCTTCCAGCAATTGTGAAATTCTTTCAGCAACCTTGTCTCGTCGTCCGAACCTGTGAGAGAATCAAGTTCATGCAGATCACGTTCTGTGTCATCCGCAGCTTTAAGCGATTGTTTGGCAAAATCTTCGGATTCTTTATCCGTAACTGCCATGACCGCAGCTTTTTCCAATTCAGCGGATTTGAGCATGTTGATTTTCATTCGGGCTAATATCTCATTTTTTTTTACTCTGTTACCCAAGACATCTGCCGAATGATATTTTTCACCATACAATAATGCCAGCACCAGCACCAATATCCATCCGATGCTTGCCCAGATCATAATATTAACGGTTTTCATTTCATAAGGCTTTTTGTCCATATCCATCTCCTGACCTAACCCCCCGCCCCACTTCCCTGAAAGGAAAGGGGGAGAGAAGCGGAACCTGCCGCTATGACTCCCCTCTCCGTTTCGGGGAGGGGTCGGGGGAGGGGTTATCCGATAACCATGAGAACATCGCCGGTGGCAACTTCCGCGCCTTTTTGCGCCCGGACGTCCTTCACTATTCCGGCTACATTGCTGACAATGCTGTTTTCCATTTTCATGGCTTCCAATATAGCCACAACCTGTCCTGCGCTGACAGTATCACCGGCTTTGACCATGACGTTTACTATCAGTCCCGAAATGGGTGCGCTGATAACATTTCCGCCTGCTGCTGCGGGTTTGGGAGCAGGTGCAATCGTTACAGGACGAGGAGCCGGTGCGGTCTTCAGGGCAGTGGGCGCCGGTGCTGCTGCCGACGGCATAATTTCAGCATAATTTTCAATCTTTACCTCAAATGGCTTATGATTCACGCTGACCTGTGCAAGTCCGTCTCTGATCTCGCCGACTTCGACATCGAATTTTTTTTCTCCGATAGCAATCTTATAATTCATTTCTGAAAACCTCATTTGGAAGTGAGAAGTGAGAAATGAGAAGTGAGAAATATTTCTCAATTCTCAATTCTTCAATTCTCATTTTCTTCACTTCTCATTTAATTTTATTTTATCGGTTAAACGTTTTGAAACGATCTGTCATGATCTGCTGGCGTCCGTGCTGCGTCCAGCCGGTCAGCAGAGATTGAGACAAATCAAGCGGCTCTGACGATTGGGCTGCTGTAAAATGGGCATGTAATGCCGCGCTGATTGCCGCAGCTATTTCCGGGCTGATCTCATCCTCTTTTTCAGGTTCAACCGGTTTTGCCGCAGCCGGCATCACAGGCTCCGGTTTTGCCACAGTTTTAAGCTGTCTGGCTTCAAGCGATTGAAAAAATTTGCCTGAAAAAATCATACCTGCCATCAGAACGCCCAACACAATGAATATGCCGAAAAATCGGATGAACAGGGTTCCTATAGCATAGCCCCAGAATGAATCCTTGGGTCCGCAGACCAGAACAATCTTGCCATCTGCCGCGCCGTCCCCGTCAAAAGCCCCGCCGTCTTTTACCTGAAACACCAATTGGCGTACCCGGTCGGCAAGCGGCAAGTTCTCTGTATCGCCCTTCATCCATGAATCTTTGAGCTTTTCATTGAATCCCCATATTTCAGTCGAACTGCTGAAAAAAGAAGAACTCATGGACACGCTGACTTCCGCGCCGGGCTTGACATCCGTGATTTCAAGCATATAAAGCTCAGACCTGAAATCTTTGGAATCTATACCCGGACGATTGGCAGTGGCAAAATCCACCGGCGTTACGTCTTTCAATTTTCCGCCCAAAACCTCAAACGCAATCGTAACACTGGTGCTTTTGGCTCTGGGAATGAATTTTGCCGTGATTTTATCCTGCTCACGGGTAAATTCCGGCTTGGGCTTTTCCAAGTCTTCCCCGAATGCCGCCCACAATGTCTGAGGAAGCAGCACAAGAGCGAAAAATATAGCCATTATCCACGATTGCATTGGCACTTTGCACTTTGCATTCATCTTCCCCTCCTATTGAAACATCGCAATGAACATGCCGGCGGCGGCAGCCGAACCGATAACTCCGGCAAGGTTAGGTCCCATCGCGTGCATAATCAGCCAGTTATCCGGGTCTGCTTTCAAACCTTCGGAATGCGATACGCGGGCAGACATCGGTACTGCTGACACTCCGGCAGAACCAATCAGCGGATTCATTTTTTCTTTTAAAAACATATTCATAATATGAACTGTTAAAATACCGCCCGCCGTGCATACGGCAAAGTCCACGAGTCCGAAACAGAATATCATCAACGGCTTCCAACTGAGAAACACATCTGCCTGCATGGTGGCGCCGACAGACAAGCCCAGAAAGATGGTAACAATGTTCATCAGCGCATTCTGTGCGGTATCAGACAATCGCTTGACCACGCCGCATTCGCGCATCAGATTGCCGAACATGAACATGCCCATCAGAGGCGCAACTGCCGGAATCAGAAGCACAATCAGCGTTACGCCGATCAGCGGAAACAGCAATTTTTCACGCTGAGAAACCGGTCTTAACTGTCTCATTCGGATTTTGCGCTGCTCCGGTGTTGTGAACAGACGCATAATCGGCGGCTGAATCAGCGGCACCATTGCCATATAAGAGTATGCGGCTAAGGCGTTTGCGCCCAGAAGATGCGGGGCAATTTTAGCCGTAAGATAAATCGTGGTAGGACCATCCGCGCCTCCGATAATTCCCACAGATGCAGCTTCTTTCAGAGTAAAACCGGCAAACAGCGTTCCTACATAAGTGATGAAAACGCCCAGTTGTGCGCCAGCGCCGATAATCAGGGTTTTGGGATTGGCAATGAGCGGTCCGAAATCGGTCATAGCCCCTAATCCCAGAAAGATGACGCAGGGAATGATCTCCCATTCTATGCCGTATTTGTAGAAAAAACGGATCAGTTCCGGTGCGCCGTGTTCGGAAAAGCCCATGAGCGGCGTGAGCGGAAAATTGACAATAAAAATGCCGAATCCGATAGGCACCAGCAGCAGCGGCTCATATTCTTTGGCAATTGCCAGATACAGGAAAAACAACCCGATGAGCATCATCAGCACCTGATTCACCGCCAGACTCGGAATCCCGGTCTGCGTGGTCAGAATGCTTTTAATCAGCTCAAGTACATGTTCCCATGTCATGCAAACAATCTCCTTTCATTACAGAGGGATATTCCCATGTTTTTTGGGAGGGTTGGTATCCCGCTTGGTTTTGAGCATTCTGAGCGCCTGTATGATGACGGGGCGGGTATCCGCCGGGTCAATCACATCATCAATATAGCCGAGTTCTGCGGCTTTGTAAGGATTGGCAAATTTTTCACGATAATCCGCCACCAGACGCTTGCGCTCTGCCTGAGCATCTTCGGCTTTTTTGATCTCATCTCTGAAAATAATGTTGACTGCGCCATCCGCGCCCATGACCGCAATTTCAGCAGTCGGATACGCCACGTTGTAGTCGCCCCGGATATGCTTGGAACTCATCACACAATACGCGCCGCCGTAAGCTTTGCGGGTAATAACGGTAATTCTCGGCACGGTGGCTTCGCAGAACGCATAAATCAGTTTCGCGCCGTTTCGGATAATTCCGCCGTGTTCCTGCTGTGTGCCGGGCAAAAATCCCGGAACATCTTCATAGATAATCAGCGGGATATTGAAGGCATCGCAGAAGCGTACAAAGCGGGCGCCCTTGATGGAGGCGTTGATGTCTAAACAGCCTGCCATGAAATTAGGCTGGTTGGCAATCACGCCCACCGGCATTCCGTCCATTCGCCCGAAGCCGACCACGATATTTTTTGCCCAATGTTCATGTACTTCAAAAAAGTAATTGCTGTCCATGTTGGAGCGGATAATTTCGCGGATGTCATACGGACGGTTCGGATCAGCCGGAACAACCTCGCGCAAAGCTTCATCCCGGCGCATGGGATCATCGCCGGTATCCAATCGCGGCGGGTCTTCCATGTTGTTGCTGGGCAGAAAACTCATCAACTCCCGAATCCGCTCCATACAGGCTGCGTCGTTTGGCGATGCAAAGTGCGCGACGCCGCTTACGGAGTTGTGCGCCATTGCGCCGCCCAAGTCTTCTTTGGTTACAACTTCCCGCGTAACAGACTTGATGACTTCGGGACCTGTGATAAACATGTGGCTGGTGCCTTCCACCATGAAAATCCAGTCAGTTAAGGCAGGCGAATAGACCGCGCCTCCGGCAGATGGTCCCATAATTGCCGTAATCTGCGGCACAACGCCGGATGCCATGACATTTTTCAGGAAAATATCCGCATATCCGGCAAGACTCATCACGCCTTCCTGAATTCTTGCGCCGCCGGAATCCGAAAGCCCGATGACCGGCGCGCCGACTGTCATTGCCATATCCATGACCTTGCAGATTTTTTCCGCATGAGCCAGCGATAAAGAGCCGCCGAAAACAGTGAAATCCTGAGCAAATACAAAGACCTGACGACCATGCACCAGTCCGTGTCCGGTTACGACGCCATCGCCTAACGCTTTGTCTTTTTCCATTCCGAAATCTGTGCAGCGATGCGCCTTGAACCGATCAAGTTCAATAAATGTTCCTTTATCAAGAAGTTTGTCAATCCGCTCGCGGGCAGTCAGTTTTCCCGCTTCATGCTGTTTTGCGATTCGTTTGGCGCCGCCGCCTGCCAGCGCCTGTTTGTTCTTCTGCTCCAGCTTTTCAAGCAGTTCTTTGGAATCCATTACGTCTCCTTCATCAATTGGGATTCATCACATTGATAGTGAGTTGGGCTTAAAAAGATAAATTTAAACTATATAACCATAGGCAACTGTGATGTCAACTGTTTTTCAAGGATAACGCATCGGGATACGAAAAGATTATTGCAAGATAAAATTATTTATGCTATCGTATGTTATGCGAAAAAAATACACGGGCGAAACAGCCAGACACAGAAAAGACAGACAGGCGGAGCGTCAACGGCATATCAGGGCAATTAAAGATAACGAAGTATCTGAAGAACTGCCGGAGATTCTGCTTCCCGATATTTTTTCAGAAATACATGAGCTATATTGGGAACGTCTGAAATCAGTGCCGGATCCCAGAAGTCCGGATAAGAGGGTATATCCGCTTCATCTGATCCTTCACCGGATTATTTCGGGATTTACCGGGGGGAATAAGTATATCGGGGTTCTATTTCCCACAAAGCGGATCAGTCCGGAAGCCGGTAAAAAGAAGTTGGGTGCGCTTCCTACGCGGAAGGCGGTTTACACGCTTCTGAGGAGAATTGACTGGGCAAAAGCCAATGCTATTCTGGCGCCGCTGTGGGAGCGTCTCGGATACATCCCGGTTCTGGTTGTCCGGCGTGAACTCAGAAATCCGATGGAAACAGTGAATGAATTCCGTGAGGAACAGAAGCAGGGGAGCGTTCATGGGGAGATATGAGCAGGCAA
>DYRC01000228.1 GCA_020718925.1 Desulfonema limicola | reverse complement strand
CAGACATCCGTATCTTTGAAAATATCCAGCCATTCGTTTCTGCTCTTTTCGGCAAATTTTTCTCGGAAAAAGGCGATCAGTTCTTCGCGTCTGTTTTCATCATATTGCAGCGGAATATATTGCGGAGCCCCGAAGTATTCGCAGATCGTTTTCCAGAATCTCAGTTCTAACGCGCCCATCGTGATGTATTTTCCATCTTTGCATTGATAAACATTGTACCATGCGTAGCGGTGTCCCAGCATCCAGTTTCCGCGCTCCGGCGGCTTTCCGTAAGTCCAATGCCAGCCCGCAGGAATCGGCAGCATAGCGGTCAGACTGTCAACAATCGAAATATCAATGTATTGCCCGTTGCCGGTTTTTTCACGATGATGCAATGCCAGAAGAATGCCGATAGCCGCGTTCAGACTGCCGCTGATGTCGCCGATCTGGATTCCGGGAATGCAGGGTCCGGTATCTTTGAATCCGGTTAAGGATAATATGCCGCTATATCCGCTGAAATTAATGTCATGTCCGGCATGGTCTTTGAGTGGACCGGTCTGTCCGTAGCCGGTGATTGAGCAGTAAATAATGCCGGGATTGATTTTTTTAACGTCTTCATAGCTGACGCCCAGCCGCTCAGTTACGCCGGGGCGGAAGCCTTCAATAACCACGTCAGCTTTTTTTGCCAACTCAAAAAAAATTTCTTTTCCCTTATCGGTTTTCAGGTTGAGCGTGATATGCTCTTTGTTGCGGTTGACATTGTCCAAATACGAAAGAGCTTCTTTTTCAAATCTTTTGTCTTCAATGGCAATGACCCTTGCGCCGTGATCTGCTAAAATCATAGAGCAGTAAGGTCCGGGCAGAAGCCGTGAGAGATCGAGAACAAGAATGCCGTTTAATGCGCCAAACATTATGATGATTTCCTTTCTTATACCAAATCGCTTTCAAACCCACCTAACCCCCCGGCCCCCTTCCCTGAAAGGGAAGGGGGAGACATCATCGGTACTCCCCTCTCCTTTCAGGGGAGGGGCCGGGGGAGGGGTGTAATGAATTTTTAAAAAAGTAATTTACCCTGTCAGAATTATCTGATATTTTACATCTGTTTTCGGAAGAAGTAAATAAGATATTCGGCAGAGGTTCAGGGTGAGAGACGCTCAAACCATTCTCCGCAATTATTTCGGATATGATTGCTTTCGGGGATTTCAGGAAAATATTATCCGCAGCCTGACAGCCGGACAGGACGCCTTTGTCCTCGCGCCTACCGGCTCCGGCAAATCTTTATGCTATCAGATTCCGTCAATGCTGCGCCCGGGCGTGGGAATAGTCATATCCCCGCTGATTGCCCTGATGCAGAATCAGGTGGATGCGTTGCGTCAGATCGGAATCCGGGCAGATTTTCTTAACTCAACTTTATCACCCCAGTCGTCCGCAGCAGTTGAACGCCGGGTCATGTCCGGAGAAATTGATCTCTTGTATGTTGCGCCTGAACGGCTGACCACAACCGGCTTTCAGCGATTGCTGACGCAGAGCAGTCTGGCGTTGTTTGCCATTGATGAAGCGCATTGCATTTCTCAGTGGGGGCATGATTTCCGCCCCGAATATCTGCAGATTTCCACGATTCTCAAGCAGTTTCCCGAAATTCCCCGAATTGCACTGACTGCGACAGCCGATCTCATTACCCGCAAAGAAATCCTTGAAAAACTGAGTCTTAACCAAGCCGGACAGTTTATTTCCGGCTTTGATCGCCCCAACATTTCCTATCAGGTAGAGCTTAGACAAAACAGAAAGCAGCAACTGCTTGATTTTCTGTCAGAACGATCCGGAGATTCCGGCATTATCTATTGTCTGACGCGTAAAGAAACTGATGCGATTGCAGCATGGCTTTCCGAAATCGGATATACTGCGCTGCCGTATCATGCAGGGATGAGTTCCGGATCAAGATCGGATAACCAGAGACGGTTTCTGAGAGAAGACGGCGTTATCATGGCGGCTACGGTTGCTTTCGGAATGGGAATTGATAAGCCCGATGTCCGGTTTGTGGCGCATTTGGGAATGCCGAAAACCATCGAATCTTATTATCAGGAAACCGGACGGGCAGGACGGGATGGTAAAAAATCAGACGCATGGATGATTTACAACCTTTCGGATGTCATAGCGCATCGCCGGATGATGGAAAGCTCCGAAGGCGATGAGGCATTTAAACAGATCCGGCAGAAGAAAATCGAATCCATGCTGGGATATTGTGAAACGGTTGTCTGTCGGCGGAAAATTCTTCTGAATTATCTCGGTGAAGCGTATGCCGGACCCTGCGGAAACTGCGATATCTGTCAGGGAAAGGTGGAAACTTATGAAGGCTTGATTGTCGCTCAGAAAGCACTGTCCTGTGTCTATCGCACCGGACAAATGTTCGGGGCGGAATATCTCACAGATGTTCTGCTCGGAATCCCGAATGAAAGAATTATCCGAAATGGACATGACAAGGTTTCCACCTTCGGAATCGGAGCGGAACTTTCTAAAAATGAATGGCGGTCTGTTTTTCGTCAATTGGCTGCCGCAGGATTTCTTAGTTCGGATATTGAAAAAAAAGGCGGATTTTGCCTTGCGCCTGAAAGCCGACCGGTTCTCAGAGGAGAGCAGAAAGTCTTTTTCCGTAAAGACCCGATTCGGAGCAGAACAGGCAGAAAAGAGCGGAAATCATGGATTCGCAATATTTCCGAACATGAATTTTCCGATCCGTCATACCAAGAACTCTGGGAAAAACTGCGATCTCTCCGCCGGGAAATCGCTAATGAAGAAAATGTTCCGCCGTATGTGATTTTTCATGATGCGACATTGAAAGAACTGGTGCAATATCAGCCTGATACGCTTAAAAAAATGAAACAGCTTCACGGAATCGGGCAAAAAAAATCAGAGCGTTACGGAGAACCGTTTCTCAAAATTATTCAGGAGCATGTTCAACAACACGGTATCCGAAAAATTGCTTATGAAAAACCGGTCAGACGCCTCAAATCGGAAAAACCGGCTGCGCCTCCTCAACCTGAGCCGCTTTCTGCAACAGTGCTTGAGACCGTGCATCTTTTCCGAAAAGGAAAATCTCCTGAAGAGATTGCCGATCACCGTCAGTTTATGGTCAGCACCATTTACGGGCATCTGTCAGAAGCTATCAGGGACGGGCAGTTATCCGTGTCGGATGTCGTCAGATTAGATGCTGATGAAATCTTTGAAATCGAAACCGCGTATCAACCACCTCCTGAAGGTCAGAAGTACAGATTGAAACCGATTTTTGAAAAATTTGACGGAAAATATCATTACGGAATTATCCGATGTATTATTGAGGGATTGATGCTGAGAAACAAAACAGACCTAACCCCCGGTCCCCTTCCCTGAAAGGGAAGGGGGGAGACATCATCCGTACTCCCCTCTCCTTTCAGGGGAGGGACCGGGGGAGGGGTTTTATCAGCGAATCAGTATCAGGCATGAGGGAATCCTTTTTTAAGTTTTGCCTCAACTCCGGCGTTGAATTTCTCCGCATTGATCACAAAGCGCTCATGTGTGCCTTCGGAAATTTTATCCACGCCATCATCTGCGGATAAGGAAAACGAAAGCTTTTTACCTTCGACTTTTTCCAGTTTGCCTTTGACTGTAACGGTAAATCCCGGCGGCGTTGCTGCGCTATGATTGATGTTGATGCCGATACCGACACTCTGCTCTTTGGGCCAGTCAAGATGCGGATTCATAAACTTGATGCAGGAAAACTCGAACAATCCTACCAGATAGCCGGTTGCAAACACTTTGGGCATAACCTGACCTTCGGGCATTTCAGGATAAAGGTGAGGAACGGTCTTGTTTTCAGGGACTTTGAATTGAAACTCAAATGTAAGTCCGGGCTTTAAGGTGTCTTTCATTGCAATCTCCTTGAGTTATAATCGCTTTCCCGGAAATGAATTTCCGGGCTATTATGTGTCGTCCCTGCGGGACTTTCATTCCTTCATAATCTTTTCAAGCTCCGCGCCATCCACGATTTCCTGACGCACCAGAATCTCGGCAAGTTTTTCGATTTTATCCCAGTATTTTTCAACCAGCACTTCGGTTTTTTCTGAAGCATCCTTAATCCATTTGCTCAACTGCTCTTCGATCTGGCGGAAAAACATCTGTTTGCTGACGTTTTGCCGAAGAATATCCGCATGAACATAGCCCATGACCTCGTCCATGCCCAGACTGGCAATCGCAATATACGCCAGATATGTGGCTTGCTCCAAATCATTGGACGCGCCGCTGTCTATTCCGCTTTCACCGAATTTTCTGATCTGAGCGGTGCGCCCCGCAAGCATCACGCAGATATTGTTGAAAATTTCCTCTTTCGTGGCATTGTTGGCAAATTCTTCCGCACTGTATGAAACAAATCCCAAGGTTTCATATCGCGGCGCAATCGTAACCTGCTCAATTTTGATATGCGGCAGCAGACTGTAAGACAAGACCGCATGTGCCGCTTCATGGCAGGCAGTGCGCCGGATTTCTTCTTCAAAATTGCGGATGCGCTTGGTGTCAAGCTTGTGTCCGTACTTGATATTGTTGATATGCTCAATCAGCAGGTCTTCGGTAATGCAGTCCATATTTTTACGGATGGCATACAGCGAAGCCTCTTTTCCGATGCGCTCCAAATCATAGCCGCTCATGCCGGAAATATAGCGCACCACCTTATCCATATTGATGTTGCCGTCATGGGGCTTTTCCAGAATTTTCTCAATAAAAAACCGCCGGGCTTCCATATCAAATTCAGGCACTTCCACAAACAAATCAATCCGCCCCGGCGCAATAATTTCCGGACTGACCGCAGTTTTGTCCTGAGCCGTTGCCACCGTGAAAATAAATTCATCCGGCGCTGATGATATGGCATCCAATTCCATAACCAACTGATCGGTCGGCATAGTCGTAACCACGCCTTCCACAATGCCTTTCATATCAATTTCATCCAAAAACACAATGCCGGGCGCAAAGGCTTTGGCTTTCTGATACACCTGATTCAGATACTGAGGATCGAAGATTTCGCTGCCGGACGCATAAATGTAGGGAAGTCCCGCTTCTTTGGCAAACGCTTTGCCCAGCATGGTTTTTCCCATGCCTTCGGGACCGTAAAGCAGCATTCCTTTGGGCATATCCACTTTGAATTGTTTGACTTTATCCGGCTGCCTAAGTACGGTGATAATTTCTTTGAGCGTCTTTTTGATGGAAATATTTCCGGCAATATCTTCAAAGCCGATATTGGAATATCTGATCACCGGCAACTCTTCGCGCAGCAGGGTCTTGGAAGATGACAGGGATTTGAGTTCCGCATGTTCGACCGTAAAAGATACTGTGTCTTTGCGGGTGCTTATCTTCCATGTCAACTCCAGAGTTTCATTTCGGATAAACATCTGCTGTGCCAGCGTTTCGCTTTTTTCATCATTTTCTTTCAGGAAATTTTTGGGCTGATCGGAAATCCTGAACACCACTTTTTCGGGCGAGGTTTTCGTCTCGCGGATAAAGCGGGTGATTTTATCCAGCAGAATATCCGGCAGTTTCTGCTGAATCCGCTTGATATTGATATACGGCGCAAAAGATAAAATGAACAGTTTTACGATAGATTCAAGCGGACGGTATATCATTTCGATATTTGTTGTTTCGGCAAAATGCTCGGATAATTGTATCAATGCGGCAGCCCCGATCCGCACCATAGATTTGAGACTGAGCCGGTTGAACAGAACAATGTAATTCTGAGACATCAGAGACAGCAGTTTGGGCGAAAACGCATTCTGAAACGCATCAAAAACGATCTTTTTTTCTTTGGAAAGCGCGTCAATAATCAGCGATTGGGAACGCAGCTTGTTTTCCCGGAAATTTTTCATAAATTCCCGGTTCTGATACAGGGCAATGCCGAGTACGGAAATAAAAATAATCACCGTCTCACGCGTATCAGGACAGGCGTCCTCGTCTTTGTTGGTCAGCACGTCCAAGAGCGCAAGCTGAAGCTGATTATCGGCTTTTTCGATATTATTGAATACAATGATGGATTTGGGATGCTTTTTTAAAAACGCTGTCAGTTCTCCGTCCGCAACGCCATCGGGCGTATGCTTCTGTCCTAACAGCCGATCTCCGTCTTCCGGCGCGGTATATTGGCTCATGTCAAATTGCTTGAAATCTTCAAATTCATCCGAAAGTTTTGCAAGAGACCGCGCCAGATAGGTTTTTCCGGCAGCCGGCGGACCTAAAAACGTGAAAACCGCTTTGGGCGGGGAGTCCGCAGGTTTGCACGCGGTATGGATAAACGCGTCCACCACCTCGTCAATTGCCTCGTCCTGATCGTAAATCATGGCTTTGAGGTTGCTTCTCAGGGTTTCAAACTTCAGAAAAATGCCGTTATTCGGGGATAATTTTTTCATTGATGTTATGCGTGTCTCCGTTATTATTTTTTGATGGGCAGCACTTTAACCTTTTTGGAGAACTTTCGCAAGTGTGCTGTGAATCTTTCATTTGATAACAGAACTGCAAGACGCCTCAACCCAATGATCCGGCAGCATTTTTTTCTTCCTTAAACAAGCCTTTTGAATTATAAAAGGCAAAAATCGGATTCGGGAAGGTGATACTGATGACGCTTAACGAATTTTGCAAAGATTCATGGATTAAAACCGAAGACAGGTATTATGTA
>DYRC01000227.1:3972-6721 GCA_020718925.1 Desulfonema limicola | reverse complement strand
AAGGAAGAATCGGAGGATTCATAATTTCGGACAGTTTTCTCGGCAAATCACAGCTTGAACGTCAGAATATGCTGTGGGATAAGCTCGACAACATTCTTGACGAAGAAACGAATTCCAAAATCATAGGGCTGCTGACGATGACCCATGCCGAAGTTGAGGAAGAAGACGCAGCTTAATAATCCGATCCTGAATCCGGTTCAGACAATCACAAAGCCCGTAAGTGTTGCGCCTGCGGGCTGTTTTTATTGACTTTTGGGCTGAGTATGATAAAGTATTATCAGATATGCCGATAATCTTCAGACATAATAAGCTGGCTTTCTTGTTTTATTCAAACGAAGGTGATCCTTTGGAACCGTTGCATATTCATGCCAGACGCGGCTCGTCAATAGCAAAATTTCGGATTGCTGACGATGAAGCTATTCTTGCCGAATCTTACGGATTCAGAGCACATGAGCTTAATCAGATAGCAAAAATTGTCCTGAAAAATCGTAAGCTGATAGAAAGGAAATGGAATGAATACTTTGGTACATGAAGCTCTGGCTTCGGAAGTCGGATTTGATGATGATAATATGATTGTCCGTTTCACAGACGGACGGCAGTTATATGTGCCTCTGATATTTTTCCCAAGGCTGTTCAATGCTTCACAGAAAGACAGAACTGAATATGAAATCAGCGGCGGCGGAACAGGCTTACACTGGAAAAAATTGGATGAAGACATCAGCGTTAAATTTTTACTGATGGGCGTGTTTGATCGGACTTCTTATGCGAAAAGAATAGTGGAATTTAAAAAAGCCGCCTGAAAATTCCGTTTCCTGCAATATAGCCCGTAGGTTCCCGCCTGCGGGCTGTTTATATTTGACATCCGGGCTGAATGTGATAAAAACACATTTCAAACATATTATTAGGATAAGGAGGCTTTTTATGCAGCATATTGAGCAATTAACCGCAGATCGTATTGTCGAAGCCATGAAATATTTTTCGCTGTCTGATTTGGAAAATATCAAGAATGCCATTATTAAACGTGAAATCTATTTTAAAAAATTCCGGAAAGATAAGATTGAAAACATCATCTCGGATTTTGCCGAAGAAGGTTACAGCAAAAACTTTCTGAAAGACCTTGAAGACGGACTGAGGAAAAGTTCGGTTTATAATGAAAATTAAGAACTTACGGAATGATCTGATTAAATATCTGAAAGAGCATCATCTTTCAGCAAAATACGATAAAGCAAAAATTTTGTTTGAAAATGATCCGCTTCATCCGTCGTTGAGAGTTGAGCTTTTGGAACCGAAACATCGGCTTATCTATTCATTCCGGCTGGATAAAAAATATCGGGCGTTGTTTGTTTACACAGATGAAGAAAATGCTGAAATTATTGCTTTTACAAATCATTATAAATGAATTATTTCAAGCCTGAAAATCCCGGTTCTGACAATCAGACAGCCCGTATGCGGGCTTATTCGTTCAATACCATCTCACGCATAATTGCCGATTACTGCTTGATTGCAATGCGGTTGTATGATATTTCTTAAATAGTCGTGATTTGACGGCTTTTGTCAAAATAAACAGAACTTATGCGGAGAAAGATATGAATCGCCTGATGTTTTCTGATCGGAAAAAATGGATATTGGCAGTAATATGGCTGCTTTTTCCTGTCGGCTTATGGGCTGCCGAAGGAAAAAAAGAATCACCCAAGCCCGAACCATCGCCCAAAGATGAATATTACACGGTTCAGAAGGGCGATACACTCTGGAGTATTTCAAAGAAATTTCTGAACTCGCCGTGGAAATGGCCCACAATTTGGGATCAGAATAAAGATGTTCCGATTCCTGATCCGCATTGGATTTATCCGGGGCAGCGTATTCGTCTGATTCCCCGCCAGCCTCAGGCAGCCGCTGTGCCGCCGCCTGCGCCCGTTGCGCCTGCGCCTCTGCCGGTAGAAGTTATGTCGCCGTCTCCGCCCCCGGTTCGCCCCCCGGTGATCCCTAAGCCGCCTAAAACAGCTTATTATACATTTTCCAAAATCAATCAGGTGGGATTTATCCGCAAAGAACCGGTCATGCCCGAAGGCATGATTGTCAGGGTGAAAGGCGAAAAAAACAACATCAGCCAGTGGGATACGGTGTATATTTCGGAAACAAAAGGCACGACGCTGGTTGTAGGCAAACGCTACACCATCTTCAGACCATCCGATCCGATAAAAGACGGGGCAACCGTTATCGGCATTCAGCATTTTCTGACAGGCGTACTTGAAATTACCAACACAGAACCGCCCTTTGCCACTGCCAAGATCATCGAGTCTTATCGTCCGATTCTGATTAATGATCGTATTATGCCTTATAATGACCGCTCTCCCCGGATTCCGATAGTTGAAAGTCCCAAAGGACTGGAGGGAAAAATTCTTTTTTCCGAAGAATCGGTAAAAGTTATGGGAGAATTTTCTACGGCATTTATCAACAAGGGCGAACAGGATGGCGTGGCAATCGGACAGCAATACACGATCTATAAACCTTTCAATCTGAAGCAGAATGTATCGCCTATAAACCGCCTGAAACTGGGCAGTCTGATTGTCGTGCATGTTGAGCAGCAGACCGCTACGATTCTGATTACAAACTCCGAGACAGACATCTATGACGGAACGCCTATTCTCGCTCAGTAACCTAACCCCCCTGCCCCCCTTCCCTGAAAGGGAAGGGGGGAAGAGAGTCGAGTTCCTGTGATTCCTCTCCCCTCTCCGCTTCGGGGAGGGGG